>JBEHWP010000130.1:0-11028 GCA_040217665.1 Vulcanimicrobiota bacterium | reverse complement strand
GTTCCATAAGGTTTGTTCTGTTCCAGACGAAGTTTAAAATCATAATATCTGTTTTTATATTCTTCAATATACGTTTCAGATGACACCCATCCTGTTCTTACATTTATAACAGAATTTTTAAGTGCTTCTAAAAAAACTCCTCCGTACTGTGTGGAACTGAGACCAGGTTCCAGAAGGTCTACCGAACCGGCATAAAAAACTCTGTTTATGTTAAATTTGAGATTCTCTATACCGGGCAAATCACTGGCATTAAAATTCTTCCCTTTAAGCTCGTCCGGAAATCCCTGTTCATAAACGTAAAAAATATATATGTCAAGGAAATGTTCAGGTAATTTTTTATCTTTAAGACAGCCAGAAATCAGTTCCATCTGTGTCTTTATCTGTAATATATCAAGTCCGTCGCCTTTGATTATAAAAATACCTGTATATATATTATTCCCTGTATTACATCCGCCTATAAGGCGATATTCCGGTAATTCAATATCAAGTCCTGTTGTATCCAGTTCAATACCTTCATATCTCTTATGGAGTTCTACAGATAAAGTGGTAGCAAAATCTTTAAAAGTAATCATAATAACCTCATCATAATCCATATCTTACAAGTTTTGTTCCTGTCAGGTATATAGCACCTAAAGGGCAATCATCGGCAAGACCGTTCTGTAACTGTGCCCAGCCCACACCAATATATACCTGGCCTATGGAGAAAAACATACGGCCTTTCGGTGCAGGATATTCCAGACACCAGCCAATACCGTCATAATAATGCCATATAATAACAGTTCTTCCATGAGCTGCATAGAGTTCCTTTACTGTGCTACCCACACCTATACCTTTGACTGTTCTGAATCTGCTGTCATAAATCCCTATACTTTCTATGGTTACATTCAGATTGTCCAGAACAGTTTTAGACGGCCCTATTCCCGTATAATATTCAAATTCGGGAGGAATAATATAAGTAAAGGTATAAAATATTAAACCGAAAGGCTCCATCCTGGAACTTAACGTATCTTCGTAAGATACATAGGAAATGGAACGTGCAGTGGTAGAATAATTATCGGGAGGCCTGCCCATTTTATCGACGACATTTTGCCCGGTCTCTCCGAGCAATATAAAAGGAGTTAAGGTATCGGTACCGCGAGCACAGGTGTAAATACCATCATCTTTGATGATATATTTGTTTTTCCATTCATCTGCTCCAGACAGTAATGACGGAATAATTAAACATACCAGACATATAATGATAACACTTCTGACTGAAAAAACCTTTGATAACATAATTTCAACCACCTTTTTTTATTAAAATATCCGGGATATTACGGGGGGCCTCCGTTTGGGAATACTCCCCTCGGTATTTCATCACCGGTGTATGTTCTGTCAACAACTGCTCCCGGCTGAGGCATATTTATTGTTTTATTTTCTCCTTCTCCCACCTTAACTTCAACTATGCTTTCAGCACTGTATTCACGGTAAAGGGGATAACCGATATTACATAATTTACATCTATGAACTTCTCTGAGTCTGTACGTTCCTGAAGGAAGGTCGGAAAACCGCACATATTCACAGCCATATAAACAATACTCCTTTTTATAAAAAAAGTCTTATTCTAATAGTTCAAGTTCAAATAACAAATTTCCTTTAAATTATTTAGATAAACTGCTTCTACATGATTTTATCCAGAGCTTTATTTTACATCATTAAAAACAAAAGTAGAAGAAATTAAAACAAGGAAAAACATCAAAACCGTAGAATTATTTACAGGAGTTGAAAATAATATGATAAAAAGAAATTCCTGTATAATAATAATTTTACTGATTTTATCTTTTTTTAGCCTGACTTCAGCAAAAGAAGAAAAAGCTGACTCATACCTTTCCTGTATATTACATGTAATGGATGAAGACGGTGAATATTCCGTAAATGTCAGTGAATATAAAGGGAAAGATAAATATTGCAGAAGGGATAACTGGGAAAGCCAGGCGCAGGGCCCCGTAAGTTATATAATCATCAGGGAAACAGGCGGAAAAACATCGAGCTATACAGTAATCCACAGTATGAAAAAAATATATGCCATGTCAGGAGAAAAGGATGCCGTTCCTGTAATGGAAGAAGACTGGCTCGGAGATCTCCATCTGAAACTTATTGAAAGAGAAGAACTTTCTTCTGAAAAATGGGAAGGATATATGTGCAAAAAAACCAGATTTATAAACAGAGATACAGATGAAAACTGTACTGTCTGGTTCTCGGAGAAACTCTCCCGGTGGTTAAAAATAACATCAAATATCTCAGACTTTACCTTCTATATGGAAATGACAAAAATAAATACAAAGGCCTTTAATATGAATATATTTAATTTACCGAAAAATTATAAAATCGTAAAGATAGATCCGAAAAAGATAGATTCTTTCCCTGTATATGAAAGGTAACACAGGTGCTCATTATATACTGGCATATGAAAAGGAGAATATATAAAACTGACAGGTGACCGATAAAAATGACAAAAGAAGCATTGAAATATCCGGCCATATTTTTATTTCTTGTATTTACCGCATTTATTCATTATATGGTAAAAAGTCCTGCCCTTACGGAGAGAAAAGAGCTTTCAATGGAAAGTTCTTCAGGCATTATTGCCACAGGTAATAAAGCACCGGATTTCTCCCTGGAAAATTTAAAGGGAGATGTTATTTCCCTTTCCGGTTATAAAGAAAGGAAAATGGTCGCTCTTTATTTCTGGAGCAGTAATATTCCAGTATGTGTTACAGCACTGGGAGAACTGGAAAAATTTCATGGTAAATACAAAGAAAAAGTGGAAATACTGGCTATAAATATAGGCGACCTCAGGCTTGAACTGGAAAAATTCCTGAAAGATAAACATTATACGTTCAATATACTCTCTGACAGACAGGGTGGAACTGCTATAAAATACCGGATAAGCGAGCCGACTTTCATACTTATAGACAAAAAAGGAAATATAGTTTATATACACAGACAGAATGAAATCAGCGGAAAATTCAATGTTATACTGGAAAAAGAGGTTATACCTCTGGTAGAATAAATGGAACTGGCAATAAAAACAGAAAAACTCACAAAAATCTATGGAGGGAGTAAAGATTCCGTCAGAGCGGTAAATGAACTTTCTATGGAAGTTCCGAAAGGCGAAGCCTTCGGTTTTCTCGGCCCCAACGGCGCAGGGAAAACAACTACCATATATATGCTTCTGGGTATACTAAAACCTACATCGGGAAGCGGTAAATTGCTGGGAAAACCACTCGGCAATCCGGGAGCTAAAGCAAAACTCGGATTTTTGCCTGAATCCGTAACACTTCATCTTCACCATACAGGTTTATCTCTCCTGGATTATTACGGTGAACTTCTTAATATTGAACAGAGAAAAAAGAAAGCCCTTGAGGTTTTAGAACTGGTAGGTCTTAAAGATGCAGGGAATAAACTCATAACGTCCTATTCAAAAGGAATGGTTCAGAGGCTCGGCCTGGCACAGGCACTTATAGGAGATCCTGATTTGCTCATACTGGATGAACCGACAGCAAATCTTGACCCCATAGGAAGAAAAGAAGTAAAGGATCTACTGTTACATATAAAAGAACAGAAAAAAACCATTTTTATCAGTTCTCATATACTCTCTGATGTAGAGTCCACATGTGACAGAGTATGTATATTGAAAAACGGGAAATTGATAAAAACAGGGACAGTAGAAGAACTAACAAAGGTAAAAGATACTTCGGAAATCCATACGAAGGATCTCCCGTCTGAAGCAATAGAACAAATTAAAAATCTTGGCTCTGAAGTCAATATAAAACAGGATGAGATCATAATAATTGTAAATAATAAGGAAGGGGAATTCGGTATAATAGAAATTATACGGCAGAACAACTGCCCTCTTCTGTCTATTTTACAGAATAAAAATACCCTTGAAGATATATTCTATACAGCTGTAAAAGGAGAAGATCAATGAGTCCCATATGGCCTGTAGCTAAAGATACAGTAAGAGAGATGTCCAGAAAAAAACTGCTTATGGCTGTAATAGTGGCAGGAATATGCACGGCTATAGTTTTTGCAATAAGTGTGGCTGTCGTTCCTGTAGCAGGTGAAAGAGTGATAACAGGACTCTCTCAGGGAAGGCAGGCTTCTCCTGAAGCTATGGATGAAATGATAGGTCAGTTCAATGAAAAGGGATATAATTTCCTGGTAACATGTTTTTCCATAGCCATAGAATTAATAGGAATTTTCCTGACAATCCTTATGTTTTCCACATTCCTCCCTACTGAAATAGACAGAGGCACAGTGAAATTAATCATATCAAAGCCTGTCAGCCGATTTCAATTTATAATGGGAAAGTTTTTCGGAGGACTGATGGTTCTGGCCGGATACAGTATCCTTATGGGAGGCCTCCAGATTCTCGGAAGTTTATATCTTACGGGTAAACTTGAACCGCCGGACAGATACTGTATGGTTCTTCTCTTCTGTAATCTCATGTTAAGAGGCTCCATTGCAATGGCACTTTCAATGATCATGAGACCGGTTCTTTCAGGTGTTATAGCCTTCTTTTTATCAGGAGATATATTTATCGTAGGAACAATATTTTCAGCAAAATTTATTTACTATCCTTCAGTTATCCTCTATTACATCTTACCTTCTTACTCACTCTTCGAAACCAGAACTATCTGGAATTTCTTCGCAAACCTCTTCAATTCTCAAACAATTATTTTAACATTAACAGATATATGCTACAAAGCAGCATATGCTCTGGATTTAATAATAATTATGCTTGCCCTAACTGTAATTTTATTCAATAGAAAAGATTTAATTCAGTAATTTTTGAGTAAAAAGTGACTTACGTGGGTATAATAATTTAAAGAATATGTTATTCCATAAGTTATTAAAGAATGTTTTGGATGAATAAACTACAATGTTAAAACTACATAACATACAGTGCGGACTTCATAGAGAATTTTATCGTAAAAGGGAGGAGTGAGTGTGGATACGATGTGTGACTACTATACAACCCTCGGATTGCCGGTTAATGCATCCACAGAAGATATACACGAATCTTACAGACAGCTTGCAAAAGAATACCATCCCGACCTTAAAGGAAAAGATCTGGAAGAAACTATGATAGAGATAAACAATGCCTACAGGATACTAAAAGATCCTCAGAGCAGGGATGAATATAATTTCAATGAACTTCTCAAATTGAAAAGGCTTCCTGTTGAACTTGTAGAAAAACTTCCTTCAAAGGTTCCTGCCAGAAAAGGAAGACCTTTTATGCAGACAGTAGTAAAAAAGATTACCGGGAAACCGACTCTTTATACAATGACTGCAATAGCCATAAGATTTAAGACTGCTATGATGTATGCTGCATCGCCGAAACCTATGCATCAGGAAATGGCCATAGAAGAATTGAAAAAAGCCCTGGAAATGGAACCCAGACATACGGACAGCCTCTATAATCTCGGTGTATTATACTGCAGAAGAGGAGATTTAGCGTCAGCGCTCCATTATTTCAAGCGGTATATAGTTCTGGAAAAAGACGAAACAGTAACAGGGCTGATACGTTATCTGGATGAAAAAATTAAAGAAAATCAGGCATCCCGGTTCAGAACAAAAAGACTGGAAGTTTAATCATTAAAAATTTTCCAGAAGATCATCTACTGCTGTAATGCCGCCGTATTCTTCTATTATAAGATCATCCATTTCATCTGCTATGACACCTATATGGACAATTGATGTTATAAGTTCTTTTTCATCAAGGGTGGAACCAAGGAGTACATGATCAAGAAGAATGTAACCGTCTTCATCTATGGAAAACCTGCCGAGAACATTTTTATTATTCATCCTGAGAAGATTATATAAAAGAGGTTCGTCAAGCCTGGCTCCTTTTACAACAGCTGCCCTGCATAGAACGATGGCTTCATCCCTTTCTTTATCTTTCTGAATATAAATATATACAAAGGTAGATCCTCTTCTTGTAACGAAAAGAGTATCACTTACCTTATCATATCCGTCTCCTCCGTAAGTTTTCATGAGATAATTTTCAACTTTATAAGAAATATCACTTAATATATCCATAAAATATTCTCCTGTTTTTAGCCGTCCAGCGATTTATCAATAATAAGCGGTGTTTTGCATCTTCTGCAGAACTGAAAATCAGGAGCATTCAACTGGCCGCATCTGAAGCACATTCTGACCTGAGGTGCTTCCTCTTTATTCTCTTCTTCCTGTTTTTCTTCTTCCGGTGTTTTATAAACAACAAGAGCTGCTCTGCATTTTTTGCAGAACTGAGAATCAAATGCATTCTGTTCACCGCATCTGAAACATGTAACGAACTGGTCCGATGTTTCTTTTACAGAGATAGCATGATTGATCTGTTCCAGACAATTGGCAGTTTTATCCAGTTCTTCCATAGCTTTTGTCAATCTGTCTTTATTCTTATCCATAAAATAATTCTTGAGTTCTAAAAGGGTTTGCCTCTGTTGCTCAAGTTGTGCTTTCAGGGCAGATATGTCAGTATCAGAAGAAAAGGTTTGAAGTCTTTCTATAAGAGCATCCTGCTTATTATAAAGATTTGTAAATTTAGCATCCAGATCCGTTACAGGTATAATGCCCAGCAAAACACCCCTGATAGTACGTTTCAATTCAGATACGTCCGCATCATCTATATGAACTTCACCGAGTTCCCCTGCATAAAAATCTTTTAATCCGTCTATAACGGGGAACTTCTCATATGGTGCTATGACTCTTAATTTTTCGCTGAGAAATCTTGTTTTTACCTGCATTATTTGTGAAATATCACAGAACTCTCTGAGTATTTCAAAAAGCATATTTTTATTATTAATATAAACCTCGAATTTCTGAAGAACCTGATCCCTTTTAAAAATATATCCTCCCAGCAGTGTCATCTCCATTACCAGTTGTTCATCCATAAGATTTAAAGCCCTTACCCTGTCCAGATCATTTCTCAACTCCAGATCAAAAGCCTTTACTTCTTTTATGGGCCCTCTAACAACGTTTCTATCCACTATCTGACCTTTTATGACACAGACAGACAGATCTATAAAATTAACTATCTGAGGCGGATAGGCTATTACCATAACATGGTTCCCCCTTAAGACATATTTTCCTGAAGACTTTCTACCAGTTCCTGACCGGCTTTCACAAAATTCATTGCTTTTTCTTTGAATGTACTGTCCAGCTCAATCAGGGCAAAAACATTATCTATTTCTTCCAGCTCTTTCGGATCTACTTTATTATCTGCAAAAACCAGGAGACAGATCTGATAAAGTAAAAGAGCTTTGCCGGGATTACTTTTTATAAGAGGAATTATATCCTTCAAATTCTGTTTTTCAAACAGTGCTTCTTTCATTTTTGATGTATATTCATTACCTTCTTCATCGAGCCCGGTTATAACATTTTCAATGAGCCCCATTTCTCCTCTGGAGATTTCACCGTCTGCCTGTGCCATAGCTATTAAAGCACGTCCTACATTGAATATTTCCTGTTTCATATCATTATCCATAGTATAATCTCTCCTTTAATCATGATACATGACCACTTACGAGTAATTGTATTTTACCATATAGACAGGATCGAGTAAATAATATTATCCTTCAATTTTCAGTTTACCTTCACCTATCAGTTGAAAAATTCTCTTTATCTGTTCCTGTTCCTCTGATGTAACCTTACCGTCAGACATAATAGCTTCATTCAATCTGTTTTTTTCCTCAGCCGTTATCTTATTATCTTCAATAATTTCATCTACCAGTTTTTTTATATCCATAAAAGATCTCCTTTTAAAAGTAAATTTTTAAATATCTTTTTTTCGATTTTTCGACATACTTTTTTTCGACATGAAAAATGAAAATTCCTACATAATTATATTATCCATGACTCACAATTCATATATTAAATTTCTGACACATTTGCTGAAATTCTTTATCAAGAGGAAATTTTTTTTTCATAGTCCTGAGAAGTCCCTGTGCTTCCTTATATCTGCCTTCGCTGAAATAGATAATATATCTGGTAAGATAAGGCTTGATATTACGGGGTCTCAATTCTATTGCTTTATCACAGAACATGCATGATATATCCCATTCCTTCAGATTATAATATAGGGAGGACATTTTATCATAAATATTATAAAAAGCATGCTTTTCGAAGCTGTTTTTATAAAGTTTTTTCCCTGCTCCCAGTTCAAGAGCCTTTATAAAATAATTTCTGGCTTCGTCAAAGAGTTTCATTTCCAAACAGGCCCAGCCGAGATAAAAATACAGCCCTGTATCGTCATCTTTAAGTGATAAAGCCTGAAGTAATATATCTCTTCCCGAAGAAAAATCATAAAGCAATATATGTTCAAGAGCCGATTCTATTAAAAGAAAAAATCTCTCTTCTTCGTCACTGCAAAAAGAAAGCTTATAATCTGTATAATCAATATTCAATTTTTTGTATTCTGTCAGGAACTCCTCTATATCGCCATAAGTCACCATTCTGGCTTTATAAGTACAGAAATCCGGTACCATATCAATGTCCATATTACCAAAAATTCTGCAAAACAGAGGTCTTACCTGGTAAATTCTGCAACCATATCCTGTTAAATAAAAAGGACATACAGGAAGGTTACCGTAAAGAAGAAATTTCTCAAATACAGTTATGTCAGGTAAATCCTCATGCAGAGAGATCTTTATAAAATCTTTTTCAAGAGGATAAAGTCCGGGAAAATCCATTTTATTACTGCAACAGGAATTGCAGTCATTACAGGAACCATGAGAAATAATCATGGCAGAGAAGCTCTCAAACATATCTTTAAGAAGCTGATAAAACTCTTCCTGTTTATTCATTCAAATCCTCCCTGATTGACAGAAAACACCTGATTATTTACAGAATTTTCTTTTCCAGACAGGCAAATTTCTGCACAGTTTCATCATCGGGAAACCTTGCTAAAAGCCTTTTCAATTTTCTCGTAAATTCTTCTTTCCTTCCTGTTTTAATATAAATGGCAAGAAGTCCTGTATGACATACAATGTTTCTCCTGTCAATCTTCAGTGCTTCCAGGTAATATTCTTCGGCTTTTTCTATCATATTTAAACAGAAACAGGCACAGCCCAGTTTCTCATAAATATAAAAACAGGCAAGCTTCTCATAGATATTACTATAATTTTTTTTCGATGCACCGAGTTCCAGGGATTTAAGAAAATAATCTATTCCTTCCTGAAAACGTTTCATTTCAAGACATGCCCATCCAAGGCTGTAATAAGTAGAATAGTTATCATAAAGCTCAAGAGCCATGTTAAATATATTAAAGCCTTCAGAAAATTTATAAAGCATCATATATTCTGTACCAAGTTCCATTAAAAGAAAAAATTTCTTTTCTTTATCATCGGTAATAGAGAGTTTGTATTCAGTATACTCCATATTCAGACATCTGTATTCATATATGAATTCCTTCAATTCAGAATAGGGTATTCTTCCGGGAAGATCATAGTAAATACAGAAATGAGGAACAGATTTATCAGTATCTACAGGGCCGAAAATCCTGCAAAAGAGAGGGCGGAAATGATAAATACTACAGCCCGGTGCTTTATAAAAAGGACATACCGGGAGAGATGTATGAAGAAGATAATCCTGAAAATCATTGGAAGAAGGTCTCTGTTCTCCTGTATGTTCATCTATAAAATCCTTTTCCAGAGGGTAAAGCCATGGATATTTTGTAACAGGAGTACAGCAGTAATAGCACTGACCGCAAGATTTTGATGTTTCAACTTTAACAGTAGAGTCAAATCTCTCAAGAATTTCTCTATACCTGTGAAAAAATTTTTTATCCAGAACAAAACCTCCCTTTATTTGTTTACCAGAAATGAAATTTAAATAAATATCTCTATATTAAATCGTAACGCGTAACCCGTGACGCGAGGAAAGAGACTGAATAAATATCGTGATCCGTGATGCCCGTTTTCATCGGTACCGGGCGACCACAGGAGGGGCGCCCCTGCTTTTCACTTTTCACTTTTTCACTCTTACTCTTACCTTAAAAAATTATCAGGATCGCTTGCTTTTTCTTTTGCAACTTCAAAAGACACTTTTCCGCTGAGAACAAGCTCTTTGAGAGCCTGATCCATAGTCTGCATGCCCTGTTCTCTGCCGCTCAATATCTGGGATTCCATAAGAGATATCTTACCTTCTCTTATAAGGGAAGATATACCGGTAGATTCAAGCATAATCTCCATGGCACAGAGCCTTCCTCTGCCATCTGCTCTTCTTAAAAGATGCTGTGAAAGAACAGCTTTAAGTGATGTAGAAAGCATTGATCTTATCTGTGTCTGTTTCTCAGGAGGGAACACATCTATTACCCTGTCAACAGTTTTAGCGGCACTATTTGTATGAAGTGTGGCAAAAACAAGTATACCCATATCTGCTGCAGTTACTGCAAGTGATATTGTTTCAATATCTCTCATTTCTCCGATAAGTATTATATCAGGGTCTTCTCTCATGGCAGATCTCAAAGCTTCTGCAAAGCTTCTGGCATGAATGCCTACCTGACGATGAACAATAAGACATTTATCACTGGTATGAACAAATTCAAGAGGATCTTCTATTGTTATAATCTTCGCACTTCTGTTTCTGTTTGCATAATTTATTATAGCGGCAAGAGTGGTAGATTTCCCGCTTCCCGTCGGGCCTGTTACAAGTATGAGCCCCTGTCTGTAGTGACAGAATCTCTTTGTAACGGCAGGCAGATCCAGGTCATCAATTGTTGGCATATCCAGAGGTATCTGTCTGAATACTGCTCCCACACCATTATTCTGTTTCAAAATATTTATTCTGAATCTTGCAATATCTTTTGCTTCATAAGAACCATCCAGATCTCCCAGTTCTTCAAATTTCGCTATTTCATCTTTTGAAATGGACTGATAAATAAGTGCTTTTGCCTGCTCCGGAGTAAGAGGAGCAAGGTCTGTAGGAATTATCTCACCATAAAGTCGAAATACCGGAGGATATTCGGGAAGTATATGAAGATCCGAA
>JBEHWP010000129.1:0-11098 GCA_040217665.1 Vulcanimicrobiota bacterium | reverse complement strand
ACTTTTCACTTTTCACTTTTCACTTTTCACTTTTCACTACTTACTCCTCACCATTCTGAACCCTATATCAATGCTCTTACTTACGGGAAGATTGCCCCTGTAGCCGGATCTGCATTTGCCGGCATTTTCCAGGAACCCTCCTCCTTTTATTATACAGGTGGCTTCAGACGGGAAACAGCATGTGCACCATTCCCATACATTGCCGCTCATATCATAAAGTTCAGACCTGTTTGGCTTTTTTTCTCCCACTGTGTGGGGCATAAGATGGGAATTATCGTAATACCAGCAGTAACTGTCATCCATGCTGTTTCCCCAGTAATAATCCGTATCTGTTCCCGCCCTGCAGGCATATTCCCATTCCGCTTCAGTAGGAAGACGGTAGCCGTTGTTTTTTATATTTATAAGTGTATAATCACCTGCCGGATTTTTTTTATCATAACATATTGTTAAACCTTCTTTCTGGCTCAACCAGTTACAGTAATCTGCAGCTTCCGGCCATGTCAGGTTCACAGCCGGCAGATTATCATCGGGATTTTCCCTGTCCTGATTATATTTGCAGAACTCTTTATTTGTCACTTCATATTTACATATGTAAAAACTGCCTACAGAAACAGATTTATTGTCATTCTGACTGTCTGTGTCAATATTCAATTCAACTGTGCCGGCGGGAAGTAAAACCATTTCCGGGACAATATAACCTTCTTTTTCCAGGAATTTCAGTGCTTCCGCTTTTTTATTTTTTACATTGTTATAATCAGGGTTTAATTCTGTCACTCTGTCAAAACATGTCAGTGCCTCATCATATCGATTAAGGAATTTTAAGGCACATCCTCTGTTATACCATGCATCGATATGGTTTTTATCTGCTTCTGTGATCTTATCATAATATTCAATCGCTTCTTCATATTTCTCCTGAATATATAGATAATTTCCTCTGTTAAACCATTCTTCTATGGTTTTAGTATCTCTGATTTCCATGAGAGATATTATGTTTTCTTTTTTCTTTTTTGCATCGCCATCATCAGGGTTCAGCGCTAAAACCCTGTTGAAACATGCAAGTGCTTCTTCATATTTTTTTACCTGCAGTAATGTACAACCTTTCCCATACCATGCATTGCTGTAGTCCTGGCTGACTTCCAGTGCCTTATCATAACAGAGCAATGCTTTTTCATAGTTCCCGAGTTTATACAAAGCATTTCCTTTATTATTCCAGACCTTGAAAGCCTTCGGATCATCATTCAGAACCCTGTTAAAACATTCCACCGCTTCTTTATACTGCCCTTTTTTATAAAGTTCCAGCCCTTTAGTATTCCAGTTCGTTTCTTCAGATAGAACAGGAAGCAGTAACGTCAGTGCAATTGCTATCAGTATGATAAGTTTTTTCATTGTTTCATCTCCGTTTCTTTAGTAGTGAAAAGTGAAACTGCCTGTGACGCATCACGCGTCACGCATCACGCATCACGCATCACGCGTCACGCCCCTACAACTTGCTGTCTTCTCCGCCATCTTCGAGCTTGATATCATCATAACTCGCTTTCGCTTCTGCAGGTGCCACTACTTTTGTCGCTTTAACCGTAGACGGTATATTTTCTTTATAATCCCCATAATCCCCGGTTTGAATATAATTATTTTCCCGGGTTTTTTCGTAATTGTAAGCTATTTCTTTATTATGTTTTTCTTCAGAAGCAGTCTGAACAATTGACTTATTCTTCACGGGCGTCATAGATGCAATATAATGTCTGGCCTGCTTTTCTGTATCTCCTCCCGTAGCAAGTACTATGACTTTATTAAAATATTTTTTTCCTTCTTTACGATTTTTTTTATCTAAATAATTTATACCAATATGGAGATAACATCCGGCAAGTTCTTTCCTGGCAGAAAGATTATTTTTCTTTATATTCAATGCCTCAAGGAAGTATTTTTCTCCTTCTCTGTATTTTTTATCTGCTGCCATAAGACGGCCCTGGTTTAACAGAGAGTCAAAAAGCATGGAATTAACAGCTTTTTTTTCTCCTTCTGTAAGGTTTAATGCGAGAGCTTTTTCAGACCAGGTAATTGAAAATTTATAGCCCTTCTGCCTGTAATAAGCCAGAGCTATATTCATAGAGGACTCTCTGTCAGAAGGCTGAAGGGAAAGGATTTTTTTGTTTGTTTCAATGGCGTTCTTATAATTACCGCCCCCGAGATATGCTCCTGCTGCAATCCTGAGAGCTTTTATATTAGACGGTTCTTTTTTCAGAGCATGTTCCACACAATCCAGGGAATTTTTATAATCTTTATTTTGTAAGAAGATTTCACCCAGTTCAATAAATTTATCCGATTTTATTATATTCAAATCCAGAAGTTTATGAAGTTCCTTTCTGGCTGATATATAGTCTTTACAGATCATGTAATTATTCAGAAGTTTTATGTGTTTTTCTGTTTCCGTAAGGGGATTGCTTGAGATTTCTTTCTGTGAGAGATTTATTCTGGCTGCACCGGCTCTTTTCCAGTGGTTTGCTTCTTTATATGACATGCTATAAATGAATATGGATAGTATTACAATGAAAATACCGCTGACCATTATGGGCCTTACTCTCAATCGTGACCCGTAACGCGTGACGCGTGACATGAGGTTTTGATAGTTACAGAATATCCGGTGTAATATTAACTGCCTGTAACACCTGGATGTTTCTCCAATAATCAGAAGTTTTTCTTTTGAAATATCTCTTGTTGTTGAATAGATTTTTTTAGATTTTTCTCCTCCATCGGCCAGGGTTTTAGTCACAGACTTCAAACCTTTCTCTGTGATGGATTTTCCGTCTTCAGCCAGTTTCCTGGATTTTTCTTCCAGAAGCAGAAGTTTTGTTTTTGATTTTTCTCCTGCATCGGCCAGGCTTTTAGTCACAGACTTCAAACCTTTTTCTGTGACAGATTTACTGTCTTTAAGTAATTTTTTTGATTTCTCTCCTGCTTTTGATAATTTTTCTTCCATGTAGATTAAATTCTTTTTTGAGTAATTTTTACTGGCTTTATATAATTTTTTTATATTTTTCCCATATCCTTTAATAGAGTTCCCTGTATAAGTGACATTGTTTTTTACACATGTTTTTACATCATTCCATTTATTTTCTGAAAGGTTACGAATATATTCTATAAAATTTATTCTGTCACAATGTTCTTCTTCCCATTCTTCCACCATTGGATGACGGGGGTCGAGTTTTTTTGCTTTTTTGAAATACTCCGTTCCTTTTTCTTTATATCCTGTTTCATTATAAAGATAACAGATATACATACAGAGTTCCGGTCTGTCAGGCGCTTTTTCTCTGGCTTTAAGGAAATATTTCAGAGCCTCATCGAGTTTTTTCTCTCTCCATAATACATGGGCTATATTTTCCATATAAAGATATTCATAAGGTGCTATTTGAGCTGCTTTTTTATGATAATACAGAGCTCTGTCAAAATCTCTGTGTCTGAAACAGCATATTCCGAGCATATTAAGTGCTTCATGGTTATCGCTGTTTATTTTTATGGTTTTTTCAAAAAATATCTGTCCTTTTCCGAAATGTTCCTGATTTATATAACAGAGTCCCATGAGGAAACTTGCTTTTTCTATGTGAGGATCAATATTTAATATTTTTTCCAGTTCTGTTCTTGCACGGTCATAATCTTTTCTTTCAAATAAATAGCTGATTTCTCTGAAGAGTTTACTTATAAGAACAGAATCGGCATGCTGTGAGGAAAAAAAATCTCTGTCATAGATTTTTCTTTTCAGTGGATTACTTAAAACTTCATAGGCTTCATTTAATTCTCTTAATTTTTCTTCTGCAAGTTCGTGGGAGGGATGATTTTTGTATTTATCGGGATGACATTCAAAAATCAACTTTTTGTAAGACTGCTTGATTTCTTCCTGCCTGGCATTATGACTTACACCGAGAATAGAGTAATAATCTTTTATACTCATAGGTAATATCCCTGCATGTAATTTTTAGCTGTGACGCATTACGAGTCACGTGAAGTTTATGGTATAATTTATGGTATAATATGGAATAATAATAACACAGAGAATTGTAAATTGCAAATCATGAGTCGTGAGTGGTGAAAAGTGAGCAGGAGAATTTTATTGAACGCTCTGATATGAAATACGCATTACGCATCACGCATTACGCATCACGCATTACGGTTTTTATATATACTATAATTTATCTGTTGAATTCTTCCAAAATATATACTTGCAAAAAATATATTCGTATGATAAGATAACATAAAATATCTGAAATCTTTTAATACAATAGTTAAGAAAGGCTTAATATATACTTGAGTAATGTCAGAATAACAGGTGAAACAGGGAGTGTTACAATAAGCCGGCCCTGTAAAAATATTTCAAGAGAGAATCTATTATTTAAGAGAAGTCTTTTAGATAGATCGATTTTTAAGAAAAACTGGCCTTTTATATTCAGTGTTTTTCTTGTATGTACCGATTTTTTTTATTTGAATCTCTCTTTTTATGCAGCCTTTTATCTTCGTTTTCCCGGATATGACGGACTTAATAACTATTTTTATCCGTGGATTCTTGCCAATATTCTTTTCATTCCCTGTGCTGTCTGCTGCGGCCTCTACAGAGGAATCTTTAAAGCAGCTCTTGAAAAGCAGAAATCCCAGATAGGGCGTCTTACATTTTATACAGGTATTTTACTCATGTCCTATCTTTATATTACAAAATCTGCCTATTGTTCCAGGTCTGTAATACTTATTTTTCTTATGTCCATGTATGTTATACTTGAACTCAATCATTCCATACTGTTTAAAATTAACCGTTTTCTGGTAAAACGGGGACTGGGGAGTAAGAGAACTCTTATAGTGGGCACAGATGAATCTGCGAGCAGATTTGCCGAACAGCTTAAAGATATATACGGTGATTTTTATAAAGTAGTGGGTTTTGTGAAAAATAATCAACTGAAAGATGCTCCTGATATAGAGCAGGATATTATAGGTATGTTTAAAGAGGTTAATCCGCTTATAATCTCAATGAATATAGAACAGGTCTTTATAGTCAGTGATTCTATGGACATATCAAAATATGTGAGTGTAAGGCGGGCCTGTGAAAAACATCATGTTAATCTGAAAATGGTATCTCCCCATATAAGAAGCCTGATGAAAAAGAGAAAGATAAAAGATGTAACAGGTGTTCCTCTGATTACAGATGAAGGAAGAACAAGATATCTTTTTGTTCGGAGATTGAGCAAGCGGTTACTCGACCTGTCAATTCTTGCCGCAGGAAGTATTGTCATTGTTCCTGTATGTCTTGTTACTGCAGCACTTATAAAATTAACCTCTAAAGGGCCGGTGTTTTTCAAACAGAAAAGAGCTCTTTATAAAGGCGGGCCGGAATTTGATGTTTATAAATTCCGTTCTATGTGTGTCGATGCAGATAATATGAAAAAAGATTTATTGAAAGAAAATGAAACAAACGGCGCGTTGTTTAAAATGAAAAATGACCCCCGCATAACGCCTGTGGGCCATATTATAAGAAAATTAAGCCTCGATGAATTTCCCCAGTTTATAAATGTTCTTAAAGGAGAAATGTCAGTAGTAGGCCCCCGTCCTCTTCCTGTCAATGATTATAAGATGATAAAAAATACAGATAAACTGTGTTTTGACTGGTATAAAAAAAGAGGTCACGCTGTCCCCGGCATTACCGGCTTATGGCAGATCTCCGGCAGAAGCGAACTGTCTTTTGAAGAAATGTGTCTTTTAGATCTTTATTATATAGAAAACCAGTCAGTATTTTTTGACCTTGAAATCATGTTTGATACTGCCTGCGTAATGGTTATGGGGTCCGGTGCGTATTAGGGGCGTTCCGCGTGATGCGTGATGCGTGATGCGTGATGCGTGATGCGTGATGCGTAATGCGTGATGCGTGACGCGTGATGCGTGATGCGTGATGCGTGATGCGTGATGCGTGACGCGGTAATGACAGAAACATTTCACTTTTCACTTTTCACTTTTCACTTTTCACTTTTCACTTTTCACTACTCCCGACTCTCACTGCTCTGCAGATTCAAATAATGCTGAAAATCCACATTATTCCTTACCAGCTCTTCAAATGTTCCTGCATCAATCTTTTCCGGAGTCATAAAGAAGTATATCATATCTACCTTCTGCATAGTGGAAAGTCTGTGGGATATGATTATTACTGTGCTGTCTTTGAGGAATTCTTTTATATGATTGATGATTTTATTTTCCGTTTCTGCATCGACTGAGGAAAGCCCTTCGTCAAGTATAAGGATTGACGGTTTTCTTATGACTGAACGTGCAATAGATATTCTCTGCCTCTGTCCTTCCGATATTTTACAGGCATTTTCTCCTATAACGGTTTTATATCCTTCCGGCAGAGTTTCTATAAATTCATCTGCACATGCCACCTCCGCCGCTTCTTTTATTTCTTCTTCAGTGGCATTATGTTTTCCGTATCTTATATTATTTTCTATGGTATCGTTCCAGAGAAAAGAATTTTGGAGGGCTACGCCGGTATGTTCATAAAAAGAGTTTTTCTCCAGATTCTCTATGTCATTCCCGTCCAGTGAAATTTTACCCTCTATCGGACTGTAGAGTTTCAGCAGGAGATTTATAATTGTCGTTTTCCCGCACCCGGAAGGCCCTGCAAGACCTGCAAAGGTTCCTCCTTCTATTTTAAAGGACAGATCCTTCATCACTGTCTTTTCAGCACTGTAATTGAAGGACACATGTTTGAATTCTACAGTGCCTTTTGAATTTTTTAGCTTTATCAGAGATTTTCTGTCTTTTTCATCGGTTTCTTCTTTCAGTATCGTATCGAGTCTGTCGCAGGAGATAAAAGACATAGAGATCTGCTGGCTTAAGCCGGAAAAGGAACCCTGAAGGCCTGAAAGCTGATTTATGTAAATGCCTATTGCTATAAGGCTTCCCAGAGGTATCTCTCCTTTTATCACCTGATAGCCTCCGTAGGCCAGTATGAGTCCCAGGAATACCCTTGAGATTATGCTCTGAATATTTGAAACAACTGACTGGTATTTTTGAAGGTTCAGGGTGAACCTTATATTTTCTATAAGGGTTTTTATGTATTTTCGTCTTTCATCTCTTTCTTTACCGAAGGCTTTTATGAGATGTATATGAGTCAGTATGTCATGGAGCAATGTAAAAACCTTCTGGCTTATTTCTATGGATTCTTCCCATCTTTTCTTCATTTTTTTATTGAAATAAGCTGTTATGTAATATAAAAACGGCATAAGAACTACAGAACATAAAGCCATTTTCCAGTTCAGGAAAAAGATTATTACCATGACTGTAACAGTTCTGAATACAAGCTGTATAATCTGGGGCAGAACGTCTGCTATTAAAGAAGAAACTGTTTCTATGTCATAATTGAACCGGTAGAGATTCTGAGAACTGGAACTGTCCTGGAAGTATTTCAGAGGAAGATTCTGAAGTTTACTGAAAACCTTTACTGTGAGGTTGAATTTTATCTTTGTTCTTATGGTGATTTTCAGATAACTTATGAGAGCAGAGAGAACATTATTCAGGATAAATAAAGTTCCTCCTGCTGCGAGAAGAATTCCGAATAGTTTCAGATCCTTATTGCCGTAAGCTTTATCTATTACCAGTTTTGTAAGATAGGGGTTTACAAGGCCGAGATACATGGTAATGATATTTAAAAAAAGTATAAAAGCCTCTTTTTTCCAGAAAGGGAGTAAATATCTGTGATAATTGAAATGTTTCGGAAGGGTTAGAAAATTTGTTGTTTTCATGATTTTATTATTATATGTCTCTTAAGCAGTTCTTCTGTAAACGATATGACATCTTTATCTATTTCTTCCCGGCTTATATCGTCTCCTTCAATTTCAGAGAATAGTTTTTCAGAGATTTCTTTCACGGTTTTCTTTCCGTCCATATGGTCAAGAATAAATTTTCCTGTCTCGTTTAAGATGAAAATTTCATCTTCCAGATTACCGCTCCAGGAATCCATGATGAATACGATTGTTTCGTCATGAACATCTCTTATGGATATTGAGTTTGATTTGTTGTATATGTTATTCATTTGTATCGTGACTGGTGGTTCGTGATGCGTGATGCGTAATGCGTGATGCCTATCTTTTTCACTTTTCACTTTTCACTTTTCACTCTTCACTCTTCACTCTTCACTCCCTTCAGACTTTTCTCATCTACAAACAACCTGAAAGGCCTTATTATCTGCCATTTTTCCCTTCCATGAAGAAGTCTTCCTATGACAAGACTGCCTAAAAGAAGCTGAAATTCTTCTTTATCTTCTTTTTTAATCGATATTATACGTAAAAGTCCGTTTTTTTGTAATAGAGAGCATGTAATATTTTTTTCTGAAAGCCATAGATAAAGAGGCCGGAAGATTTTAATGAAGCAGAATTTTATTTTTCTCAGGATATGGAGTATATGGCCTTTTACATATCCTTCCGTACTGCCTGATACCTTCCTTTTTACTCCGTCTCTTTCCGCTTCTATTACTTTACCTATAATGTCTTCACCGGTAAGGAGCCATGAGTCAGGAAGGTTATTATTGTCACCTCTTGTTTTTATTCCTTCTTTTCCTGTAGAAATGACCCTGTGGGTTATGTTTTTCTCGTCTCCTTTTGTTCTGAAAACAATAATATCTCCCACTTTTATTTCGTTGCAGTCCGGTTCAAGATAGAGGAGATCGCCGGGAGTGAATGTAGGAACCATACTCTGTCCCATGTAATACATACTATTCGGTGGAAGTATTTTTTCTTTATTTATTTTATCAGTCATTTTCTACTCACCAGTTGTAGTTGTGACAGGTGATAAGTAATGAGTGTCTCTTACTTTTCACTCCTCACGACTCACTCCTCAAGACTCACTACAAACGGTAATAGTTGTACTCTCCAGATTTAGGTTGTCTGCCGGTAAAGGTTCCAGAGTATTATTTGTATCCCAGTTATGGCAACGTTCCCATCGTGCCACAACAGCAGAGGCCAGGCAATTTCCTATGACATTTACAGAGGTCCTGGCCATATCCATTATTTCATCCACACCCAGAATGACCAGAACTCCTTCCACAGGAAGATGAAAACTGGAAAGTGTGGCAGTAAGTATTACGAGAGCCGCTCTCGGAACTCCTGCCACTCCTTTACTTGTAATCATAAGGGTTAACATCATTACAATCTGTTGTGTAAAGGTCATATGAACTCCTGCCGCCTGTGCTATAAAGAGTGATGCAAGAGATAAATACATTGTTGTTCCGTCCAGATTGAAGCTGTAGCCTGTAGGTATGACGAAGCCTACTATTGATTTTGGAACGCCGAGCTTTTCCATGGCAATCATGGCTTTCGGCAGTGCCGCTTCACTTGATGTCGTGGAAAAAGCTATAATGACAGGTTCTTTTATAGCTTCGATAAATTTCTTTACAGGCAATTTTATTATTAAGATTACAGGGAAAAGTATAGAGAGTAAAAATACAATAAGAGCTCCATAGAATGTTAATATCAGTTTCCCCAGATTTACCAGAACCTGAAGGCCATGTTCTCCTACTGCTGCCGCAATGGCGCAGCCCACGCCGAAGGGGGCGAAAAGCATTATATATGCAGTAAATTTAAACATTACTTCAGAAAGGGCTTCACAGAAATCCAGTATTGGTTTTGCTTTTTTCCCCACTGCAATCACTCCCAGGGAAAAAATAGTTGTAAACACAACAATCTGCAGTATATCTCCCTTTGCCATAGACTCTACAATGCTCGGGGTGAAAAGGTGCTGTATTGTTTCGCCCAGAGATTGTTGTTTCATAGAGCTTAAATCCTGCATATTCATGCCAGGCACCTGTGTTGCCGTACCTGATGAAAGATTTATACCATGTCCCGGCTGTATGATATGGGCAGCACCAAGACCGATAAAGAGTGCAAATGTTGTGGCTATTTCAAAATATATGATGGATTTGAGTCCTATCCGTCCTACTGTTTTCATGTCTCCCGCACCTGATATACCTACTACAAGAGTGGCAAATACAAGAGGGGCAATAATGCCTTTTATCATGGTAACAAACATTCTTCCGTAGGGGCGGAGAGCAATGCCGAAGGCAGGGAAGAAGTGTCCGATGATTACGCCTGTTATCATGGCAATAAAAATCCATGTAGTCATGGACAGAGAGAGAAATTTTTTACCGTTTTCCGGTTTTTTGGAAGAGCCTAATTTCATATGTATAGCAACAACCTTTCACGACTCACGATTCACGCATTAGGGACTCTGACTTACTCCCACGACTTAAGTTCGTGGGGTTCCGGGATCAAACAACGAATGCTTGATTAACTCAAGTCTTACTTCGTCTAACCCCAAGGTTGAAGCCCCAACCTTATAAATATTTATTGCAGCGTTCAGGTCTCGCTCTAACTCTGCCTTACAATGGGGACACACCCAGGTTCTATCTTTTAAAGATAATTCTTCATTCTTATATCCACATTTATGGCATATTCTGGAACTGGCATAGAATTTATCTATACAATAAAGAGTTTTACTGAATTTCTTACAATACCATCCCACTATAACCAGAAATTTACTAAAACCAAGATCACTTACTTTTCTTCCCCAGAGTTTTACCATACCCTTCATTGTGAGAGACTCAAAAAATAAATAATCATATCTTAAACATAAATTTCTTGCCAGCTTAAAATGGAAATCTTTACGCTGATTTCTTACTTTTTTATGTTTTCTTGCCAGATTTAATCTCGCTCTCTGCCTGTTGGACGAACCTGTCTTTTTTCTTGATAATTCCTTACCTGCCTTCTGAATGGCCTTTAAAGATTTCTTTAACGGCAGAGGAGACTCTATTACTTCTCCTTCACTGCTTACTAAATAGTTCTTTAAACCAAAATCAAACCCCGCAGCATTACCTGTCTGTTGATTTGATTTCTCTACGTCTACTTCACTAATTATAGATATATATAAATCTCCCAGGCTGTCACGTTTTACTGTTACTTTCTTTATCTTTCCTTCTATGGGACAAGAATAGAAAAATTTATATATTTTTTTACCTATTTTTATTCGGTTTCTTCCAAGATACTTATAACCACTCTGTTTAAAACTTATTGATTTATATTTC
>JBEHWP010000128.1:0-11101 GCA_040217665.1 Vulcanimicrobiota bacterium | reverse complement strand
TTGAACATAGGAGAACTTACCCTGCAGGACATACTGGAAGCCTTGAAAAAACCGGGAAGAGACGTAAGGGAAGATATACCGAAACCGATATTTCGTACTGATATTCTCACCATGGAACAGTTAAAACATGGTATGACACTGAAAGGAACCGTAAGGAATGTCATAGATTTCGGAGCATTTGTGGATCTTGGCGTAAAAAGAGACGGACTCATTCATATATCGCAGATGGGGGAGAGATATATAAAACATCCCCTTGAAGTTCTTTCGGTAGGACAGGTAGTGGAAGTGAAGGTAATAGATGTTGATATTGACAGAGGAAGAATATCGCTGAGTTTATTATGAGCATTACTTCTTGAGACGTGAGTAGTGAAGTGTAAGACATAGTTTCATACAATTACTATTCAATATTCACTACTCGCTGAATAATTTATTTAAGAACTGTAAAAAATAACCCTGGTAAATTATGGTTTTTATCATACCGTCGCGATATAAATGTAGTTATTTCCTGACAACTACTTAGGACTAAAAGAAAAATAACTCCGGCAAATTGTTAGAACAATTGCATCCTCGCGTCACGCATTACGCATTACGCATCACGATATAAACTGTAAATATGATGTAGTTATTTCCTGACTGTTCCTTAGCTGGTGGAGAGAACCTTTTTCAGTGCTTCCACAAATTCTTCCGGTTTTTGAGAACCGAATAATATTTTGCTTCCATTCTTAAGAACAAGCTGGATACCGAGATTTCCACTTACATTATATGCCTTTCCATATCTCAAACTATAACGAATTCCCCAACCTCCGTATTCCATTATGGGTCTGTAAGTTCTTGCTTCGTATTTATCTATATCACTCAGGTTTATTTTACAAAAAGATAAATGATAAGGAAAAAAACGAAAATACAATCCATCCCGTCGGATCTCTGTCCTGAGATTGGATAGATAAATTAATACAGGACATAGTATTCCCATCATCAAAGGGAATATTAACGTGATTGGATGTTTTATTAAATCATTCCAGTGCCAGAAAACCAGTGCAAGAGGTAAAAATATAATTACCTGTACCCATAACTGACGAATTTTCTGAACTTCTATAAAAAACACATCCCTTTCTTCATTCATTTATAACATCTCCTCGTATATCATTTTACTGATTACCGCTCCAGATAACTAAAACCTGTCCCTGGCCGGACTCTTCTGGAAAAGATATGGTATTGTAGAACTTTACTAATTGTCTCTTTCCTCGAGTGACGCCTTACACGTTACGCGTCACGATTTTATATATGGGACAGTTATTTAATTGTCATTCCTTATTCAACTACATGTAATCACCCAGAAAAGCTGCTATCTCCCGGAGCGATTCCTTTGCTTCAGGTATATAAGGATATCCGAAGGCTTCGAAGACATGCCACATGCCTTCCCATACATTCAGTTCTGCCTTAACACCACATCTTTTCATCTGTCTGTAAAGTCTTACGGAATCACTTAAGAGCATATCTCTTGTACCAGTTGTAATTATAACAGGAGGAAAATTTTTACTAAAATTTCCGTAAACAGGAGATATAAGGGGATCTTTAGTGTTATAGCCTTTGAAATATTCTTCCGCCATGGGTTTAATAAAAGTATCATAAGAAAGAACAGGATCATAACCGTCAAGAGTAAAATAAGTATCGCTTAACTTCTCCGCTTCCGTCCATGGAGAGCAGAGAGCCACTGCGGCAGGCAGAGGGATACCGTCATTCTGTGCTTTAATGAGTGTTGTGAGTGCCAGATGGCCCCCTGCAGAATCACCGAGCCAGACAATATTCTTAAAATCTTTTATGATTTCTCTGTAAACAGAAAAACTATCTTCCAGCGCGGAAGGATAGGGATGTTCCGGTCCGAGCCGGTAATCTATGGCACAGACCTTTATGCCAAGTTCAAAAGCAAGACCGGTAGAAAGTGATGAAACAGGTGTGCCGAAATAATAAGCACCTCCGAAGGTATATATGGCAATTTTATCATCACGGGAACTGTTATAATTCACAGGAGTTATCATACGTACCGGTATGTTCCCTATACTTTTTTCTTCTATAGATTCAACAAGTTTATTACCATAGGCTTTTAAAAACATCTGCAAAAACAGGCTATGTTGTTCCCTTCTTTCTCTCACTTTCAGAAAATTTTTATATTCTTCAGGGTAAAAATCATTCTTAAACGTTATTAAAAAATCCTTTGCTTCTTTGCTGATATTCACCGGAACAGGTTCTTTCAAGACAAACACCCCTTTATAAGAATTCGTAATGCGTGACGCGTCACTTAAATATTTACTGAAATATTATAAATAATTTTCCTTGATAATCTTTGCATCTTTTATCAAATAAAAATCCATATTCAGACTACAATCAACCATCTTTCCGTTACTATTATACATGCTTTTTACAGTCTTCAATTTTGATATCTTCATCTCTACAACAGGTTTTTTACCAGATCTATACAGTTTTTCTATTTCTTTCAACTTATTCTGCGTTATTACTCCATAGCCAAGAACAATAAGATTGAGAGAAGCACTTTGAACCGCACCAGTTCCAGGGTTTCCTCATGTAAAACAGTTTCCGTACTGTTTTGTAAGATCCTTCATTTTTTCATATGGAACTGCCAGAAGAGCCATATCATAACAATCTTCTTCATTTTTATGAGATGCACAACCTGCTATTACATACTGTTCCGTCTTCTCCGTTTCTTTTTCCATTTCTATCTGATAAAGACCGGTGTTTAAAAATAATTTATTCCCTGTTAATTTGAGGCGTTCTTTACCGGCTTGATTACAGCCACAGAACAATATTATAGTAATAATTATAGAAAAAATCATGAATTTAGTCTTCATTAACATCACCTCCTCTTCTGACTGTATATTTATTTTACTTTAAATTCCATATTATATTTTATTAGGTAGTATGTGATTATCTGGGGGTACCCTCCAGCCTGCCTTCGGCCTTATGTGGCGTGAGTTTCCCATCTGCGAGTCCGGTTTGAGACTTTTACCGCTTTTACCGCTTTTCTACCACTTTCTTCCATTTATTTTGTGATTTTTTACCGCTTTCAGGAAAAATCATTTTTTTACCTCAAAAAACCTCCGCCCAGGGCGATTTTTAAAATTTGTTTTTAAGACTTTTTAAACCCTTTTAAACTGTTACAGTGTAAGGCTTTTTAGTATTTAGAAAAATGACTTCTTAAAATTCCTTAAAAATCTTTTAAAAATATAAAGTTAATATTCAAGCCATTCTTTTAAATACCTTTTAGATTGTTTTTAAAAGCGGTTTTAATGTTTTAGAGAACTTCTTCTATTTCTACATAAGGTCTAATGGTAGTGTTTTCTATATCATCCTTGTTATTATCAAGGAGTTTCTTGAAGATGTCCTCATGAATAGTTAAATTATTTTTTATGGCGACCTGGATTTTACCGTCACTCTGGATACTTAGAACTTTACCTATTCCGATGGGATACTGAAATTCATTTTCCATATAATAACATGTTACTGCCATACCGCGAGAAAATAACCAGAAAGGTTCTAGTAGAAATATTGCAATATACTGAGTCTGGTCGGGTTGCGGGGTGAATATTCTTATTATTTTAGGGAAGTGCGTATCTATTTCTTTTTCTGAAGAAGCGAGATTTTTGAGGTAACGATAAATAAGATTAAGTAAGCTTGGCGACAGGGCAAGTAAGAGCACTGTAACACATAGGCACTGTCGAAGACTTACTTCTATATCGGGCGTTAATGCCCATGTTAAAAGATTTATCGTTATAATTAAATATCCATAATAACTTCTAATTATATTCATATCTATAATATATTACAGATAGAAAGATAAAACTATTAATCAATCTTAATAAAGGTTATTTTAGATTTTAATTGATTTTTAATACTTTTTAAACTCGTTTAAATTGTTGCGGTATAAGATTTCTCTCGTATTTTTCATAACACCTTTTAAAAGTTCTTTAAAGATAATTTAAAGGCGTTTAAAGATTGTCTAAGGAAAGATAAGGGGATTGTATTTAACTGGCCTTGCAATCCCCTGATAAATCTTACCTGGCTATACCCACAAAGGGAAACCTCTGTAACCATAATCGCGGGCATAATACTTTATACCATTGATAGTTATGGAAGCGCGGAATATAAGCCTTTTCCCTGGCTTCTTGCTATACGCATCAGATATAAATTTAGGCACAAAAAATCACCTCGTTTAGCAAGAAGGATTTTTTCGAAATATCTAGAAATCTGCAATAGATTTTGTTATAATTAAATTGCAGGGAAGACATTAAGTTCTGACTCTTGCAATATCAGAATTCGGACCGCGCCAGAGCTATTGGTGTAGCTCTGGCGCTTACTTTTTTTATACCTTTAATTCTATATAATCCTTGATGTATAATATATTCTATGTCAAAAATTCTTATTTATCAATAGTTTTTAAATATAACTTGTATACATCTACTTTATTAACTTGTATACAAGTCCCATAAATAGATGTATACAAGTTATATTTCTCCTAATATCCTTGCTATTACTGATAAATCTTTAGTTTCATTTAGTGTTATTTTTAATAAAATTTTATCTTTTTTGTCTATTTCATCCAGGGTATCATTAATAAATTTTTTGAATACAGGTAAATTTTCGTTACGTATAATAAAAAACCAGTGCGTGGAATGTCTTGCTCCTGGTATATTATAGGTCAGCCCTTTGCCTTTTAGATGATTCATGAGTTTTATCTTGTTAATTGTTTTTACGGTATAAGGTTCAATATGAAACAACTCACACTCTTCGTTACCTGGTAACTTATCTAATAAATTAAAAACTTTTTCTTTGTTTCTTCCGGTACATTCGATATCGAACTGAATGAAATTACCCCGCGTGAACCAATTGTATCCTTCGTTTGAATATTCACTCTTCAATCTGTTTCTTGCTTCTTCTGATAATAAGGGTTCGTAGGTGTTAATAATGGCATCGCTGAGGAGGTTTAATTTTACGCTATATTTTTCTTTTCGAGTTTTATAGCCTTGTTCTTTTAGGTATTCTTCTATTGTATCGTTTGCTCTATAGGTAATCCTGACGGTTGAATTTTCTTTCGGTTTATAATCATTAGGTTTCATGTAATTACCCCGTCCAGCTATTTTTAATTTTTAAGACTTTTTAAATCCCTTTAGATTATTGTACCGTAATGCTTTGACTTACTTTTTTACAATAATCCCTAAACACTTTTTAAAAGAAATTTAAACGCCCTTAAAAAAAGAAAACAGTGGAGACCTCTCCACTCTCTTTCTCTACTTATCTTTATTTCTCTCTCTTACTCGCGGCACTCCCATTCCCAGCATCTACCGCCAGAGTGCCATCTTCCCCCCCCCCCCCCCGAATATCGGGCATCCAGAAGGTTGCAACCCCTATGACTTCCACATTCTCATTTTGCTCCATAATCTCACCTTTGCAGTTCTGGAATACCACTGTTCCACCGGAGAGCAGCTTTACTTTCTTGAGAACAGGCTGCACTTCTCCTGACTCATACACCGCCAGTAAGACTATATTGCCATGTTCTATCGTGGTTTGCTTTCTGATAAAAACAAGCATCCCGGATGTTATGCCGTATTCGGTCATAGAATCGCCTTTTGTTTTCATGACAAAATCCGCTTTAATGTTGAACTTTTTAGGAAGGGGAATCCGATCGATTATATGATCTTCTGCTATGGCAGAAGGTATACCGCAGGCTATAGAGCCGTCTATAACCGGGTAATCTTTGCTGTCGTAATCATCTGCCGCCTGGTCATCCATCCAGGGCGGGATGGATGGAGCCGTATAGGTTGTCTTCTCCTCCCGGACGGTAAGAGCGGATTGCGCGGGAGGACTGTAGATGAGTTTGTTGAGGTTTATTGCCTTGTTGGTTGCCTGTTTCAGGTCTTTTATTAAGTCCTGTATTTCCGGTACTAGATTGAGGTCTTCTATTTGAGGTGATTTGTTTTTATTATTAATTAACATATCACCTTCGCCAGTTAAGAGCCATTCAGGATTAACTCCAACCTCATAATAGAGGAGTTTCGCTATGGTAGGAGTTAATTTTTTCGTAGCCCCAGTTTCGATATCTTTAATTTGATACCAAGACATACCTAGTTTTTCACCCAGTTCCTTTTGGGTTAATCCTAGTTTTTCTCGTAACTCCTTTAACCTTTTTTGAGGATCTCCCATTACAAAAACTCCTTTGAATAAATTATTAGAGGAAAACCGCTTGACATCATAGAGGTTAACCGCTATAATAATTAAAACTAAACTTATTTAATTAGAGGATAACACAAAATGGATAAAAACACAATAGACCCGCAGAAGGCAATAAACCTCAAAGTTAGATTATTACAAGCTGGAATAAAACAAATAGATATAGCAAAAAGGGCTGGAGTTGACAAATCTTTAGTAAGTAACCTCATACAAGGCAGATACAAGAGTAAAAGAGTTGAAAAAATTATCGAAGAAATGATCGGTGAAAAATTATGAAGAAAGCAACTTCTTTAAAAAAAGTGTCGCACTTTGACGATGAAAGTGCGACAGAAAGAGCGACAGGTTTAAAAGATGTCGCAGTTAACATAAAAATCAACAATAGTAAGGATTTTCAAAAAAAAGAAACTTGGTTAACTGTTTTAGAAAGTGCGACACTTCTAAATACTACTAAAAGATCTGTGCAGAGGGCATGTAAAAAAAGAAAATATATCACTAAAGCTGAAACTGGTAGAGGTGGAACCCATCAACTTATCCTTCTCTCTTCCCTCCCAATTAAAGCCCAGAACGAATACTGGAATAACCTCATGGAGGATCAGGGATTAATAGAAACCGCTCCTCTTGAAGATGATATGGATATAGCCCGCCATGAATATGACATATCTCCTCAGTGGAGAAAAGACGGGTTTGATAAAAACTTCCTTGCCTATCGTATCACTGAACATGTAAAAGGCAAGGAAGAAATAGAGGCAATTCTATCGGAGCATAATAAAAAAGATTCTATAATAAAAGTTCCTGAGAGCTATCAGTCAATATGCCGCCTTCGTGTAATAAAATCCCGGTGCGGATACATGGGATTTTTTCCCAATTACGGAAAGAACTCCATGAAAACACTGGTTCAGGAGGAGTGGCTTGATTTTTATTGCTCCCTGTATCTATCGGATAAAAAGCCTTCTGTGGAAAACTGCTGGAGAGATACCGTATCTTATTTTATCAATAAAGAGCCGTCTTTAAAAATGGAAGATTTCCCCTGTGCCGCAACATTCGATAAACAACTTAAGTCCAGATATTCACCCGGCCATATATGCCTGAAAAGAGACGGCGAAGCGGTTTACAATCGAAGATTTGGAAATTACGTAGAGCGCGATTATTCCAATATAAAACCCGGCGAATGTTATGTCTCGGATCATGCTCAGTTAGATGTTGCGGTAAAACTGTCAACCGGAAAAATCTGCTTCCCCTGGGTAACGTCCTGGGTGGACTTTAGAACCGGCAAATGGCTCGGATGGAACCTGCATGCAGAGTCTCCCAATTCAGATCATATTTTCCAGACATTCTTCTATTCGGTTGATAATTACGGAATCCCCCATTTTGTTTATATAGATAACGGAAAAGATTACCGGAGCTCTGATTTTTCAGGGGGAAGAAAAAGAAGTAAAAAAATAACTCTGTCTATTGATGAAGGTAAATCAAAAACTGCCCTTGAGAAGCTCGGCACTGAAGTTATATTTGCAAACCCCTACGGTCCTCAGGCCAAGTCGATTATAGAGAGAAGCTTTCTGAAAGTAAAAGAAAGATTTTCTAAATTCATGGTTGGGTACAGGGGCGGTAACACTCAGGAGCGTCCCGAAGGACTGGAAGCGGAAATAAAACAGGACAAACTTATGACTGTCAATGAAATTTCAGAATTGTTTGACAGATTTATTGCAAATGTCCTGAATAAAATGCCTGCTAAAGGTAAGTTGCTTAATGGCATGTGTCCTGATGAACTCTGGGAGAAAGAACGGATTGCGCCCAGGGTAGCGGCAAAACAATCCCTTGCGCTGGCCTGCATGAGGAAATCAAAGGCACTCACTATTATTAAAAACGGAGTATGGGATTCTAAAATAGGTCATTCCTACTGGGGTGAATGGATGGATGAGTGCAAGGGAAGGAAAGTTTATCTTCTCAGAGATCCGAAAAAATATCAGGAAGCATGGGTTTTCAGTGTTGAAGATGACGGAGCTTTCCTGGGTATGGCCTATATCGGTGAATTTAACGCTCCTGCTATCACGAAGACGGACGCGGATAAGGTAAAGCTTGAGGGAGTTATTGCTAAAAAGAAAAGGTCTTTAAAGCTGGAAAAAGCCTATTTCGAATCCAGGGAAGAAATCTCCAATCAGGAGAAGGTTGCCTTAATGGAGAGGTATACGGCTCTGGTAAATGAAGAGCGCGGTTATACTCCCTCTACTGATAAACCGAAAGTTGTAGAGATGGTTTCTACTCCCCTGGATAACGTAACAAGAAAAATCGAGCTTGAAGCAGAGAGAATAAGGGAAAACAACAGTAAGATAATTCCTATTAAGGAGCCGAAAAAAGAAAAACCATTCCCCTTCTGGTGCGATAGGCTCAGTACTGAGGAATGGGAAGAAAAAATGAGAACAATGGGGGCTTAAGCGACCCGAAAGAGGAGGTGCTATAAACCGTTTCTTTTAGTCAGTTTATATTATTTATAAGGAGGTAGTAATAATGTCAGCCAGTAAGAACAATCTAAAGGAAGAAAGAGAAGGATTGAGCAAGGATTTTTTAAATTTTGTTGAGGAAAAAGGGATGAGCCGGAGTGACGCGGCCAGGGATATGGGTATATCCGATGCGACCTTATCGCTCTGGCTCTCTAACAAATACGATGGCAGTGTAGCAAAAATAAATGAAGCTGTCAAGAATTTCCTCGAAAGGGAAAAAGAACGCTCCAGAAATACTGTGGTAGATATAAAATTCGTAGCAATAGGACCGGCAAAGCGATTTATGGAAATTGCAAGAGTGTGCCATCTTGATAGAGCGCTTGGCGTAATCTACGGAGAATCCGGGTCAGGTAAAACCTGGAGCGCACGGGAATATGTAAGAAAACATTATGATGCAATTCTTGTTGAAGTAGATCCCAATAAATGGTCAGGAAGAGTGCTGCTAAAGAAGATCCATAGAAAGCTCAATATGGACGGCAAGGGAAACGCTGACGAGATGATGCTGGAAATTATTGCCAGACTCGAAGGCACCGGAAGATTTATCATAATAGACGAAGCGGAAAACCTGGATCCGTCCGTGCTGGATCTTGCAAGAAGAATTCATGACCATGCCCGCATAGGAATGCTTCTCGTGGGAACTCCCCGCCTTGTTCATAATCTGCGAGGCAGAGAGGGCGGTCTCGATCAGGTGTGCAAACGTTCCAGTGCGTCATACTGGGCAGAGTCTTTAAAAATTCAGGATACGGAAGCCATTGTTAAAAGCTGTATCGCTGAAGCCAGTGCAGGACTCTGCGAAGCTTTTCATCAGGAATCCGGCGGTAATGTCAGAGTTCTTTCTATGCTCATTTTAAGATCTATCAGATTTGCAGAAACAGACAGGGTTCCTGTAGACCCGGAATATGTAAGAATGGCCAAAAAGTTTATAACTATTTAATTTCGGATGGGGCGAAAGCCCCGTCCCGGAAGGAGTGTAATTATGACAAAGACTCAAAGGATAGAAAATCTTACGAATAATGATTATATAAAGCCGAAATGGCAGTGTAACGCCGAAAGGAGAATGGCGGGAAGAGCGCGGAGGGAGCAGGAAACAAGGGATGCTCAGGAGGAGCGCAATAAGAAAATCGGCGCAATGAAGAGGAAATGGATAAGGAAGCTTAAGGAACATGAGGGGCTGTATAACAAGCATGGAAGACAGCTTGAACTTTTCATGAAGAACGGGGAACAGCCCACAAGGCATGATGACTGGGTAAGCGGATGGAATGTCGGAGTGTCTGAAATCCTGGAAGAACTAGTAAAGGACTTATCGGAGGTTTGATTATGGAAAACAGTGAGATAAGGAACGGGAAAATTGTGATAAAAGAGCCAGGGCTTGAATGCCCGGCAATAATTCTCTCTGTAGTTATCTGGATGATAATTCTATTTTACTGGATTGGCGTGAGGTGATTGAAATGAAAAGAAAAAAGGCAAGAACTTTTATTATAGATGAATGGGGTAGGATAGAAGATTTGGAGGCAAAGGCTGTTTATTGTTCAACTTTTGCAAGAAAACATGCCGGGAGAGAAGTTTTTATTGGTGAGTACCCTGAAATATTGTGTATGGATATAAAGAGCTATTTAGCTTTTAACTTAGACGGGAGTTTCTTTATGGAATTTAATAGACTTGAAATGACCGATGCTGATGAGGAGGTTTAATTTATGAATCCAAGATGTCTTGGATGTGGAAAGATTATAGTAACGGATAAGGCTATATATAGATGTAAATGCGGAACAGTAAATACTGTCCGCGCAATGACTGACATGAGGAAATTAAGAGAATCCGGTAAGCCGGGAAAGGAGCTAAAGCATGTATAGATTAAGTTCAACCAGCACTGCAAGAAAGCTTGAACGTGCTTTTATGAAAAAGTTCGGCCCCGTCATAGAGAAGAATTTCCCCTGCCGGTTTCAAAAAGGTGGCTGTAAAGCCAGATATGAAAGGCGGAGCAAATACGACTGTCCCGATTATCCCAATAAATGGTTTATAACTTTACCGTCTTCGGACAAGAAACTCTTCCCGGAGTGGGCTGTAACTTTTTATATGGGCGAGAATTCAAAAGAAGTTATTGAAAGTATTGAAGTAATGACGGAAGAACAATTTATCCGTATGGTGGGCATATGATTGAGAAATTTCTTCTACTCACCTGGATTATATATACAAACCCATTTGTATTGACTGGATTTCTTGGATTACTTTTAACAGGACTTTTTGAGAAGGAGGCGTGATTTATGGCTCAGCCAGTAATAACTAACAGTCAGATAAAAAAAATTCATACCCTTGTATCTGCTCTCGGATGGAAGGACGAGTGGTACAGGGATAACCTCTGC
>JBEHWP010000127.1:0-11119 GCA_040217665.1 Vulcanimicrobiota bacterium | reverse complement strand
TTACTGCCATGGATAAAACAAGAAGCAGAATAGAAACAGTGTTTACTATTAAAAGACTTCAATAGTTTCTCGAAAAGAGGTGAGATATGAAAAAAATAACCTTTATTCTGTTATTTATTCTTCTCACTTCTTTAATTTCTTCTGCAAAAATTACGGAAAAACAGTATAATGAAAATCTCCTTATAAATAAATCCTATCAGCTTATAATGGCAAATTATTACAGTTCTCTGTCCGGTTCAGACCTTTTAAATGCAGGCCTGTCTATTCTTTTTTCTGAGTGTAATTCAGTCGGAACTTATCTGAGTAAAGATTTAAAAAATGAGGAAGCTTTAAGGGAATTTAATAATATTTTTTTTGAAGTTACCGATAAATACAGAGGTGATCTTCATGGTCTTTCCATGAAGATAATAGACAGTATGGTAAATTCTCTTAAGGATAAATATTCTATTTTACTTGATTCTAAAGATTATAAAGGGCTTACGGATTTACTGGGAAAAGAACAAATGTCAGGCTTTGGTTTTGTTCCTGTAAAGCATGGTGATTGTATTTATATAGCTTCAGTTTTTCCTGATACCCCTTCTTCTAAAGCAGGTCTCAGACCGGGTGATAATATAATTGAGATTAATGGTAAAAAAATTGCTAAAATGCCTTTAAGTGAAATTTATAAGTTAATACCTTCACAAACAGGGGAGATTCTGTCTTTAAAAATTCGGAGATGTGATGCCATACATAGCATTTCCCTTAAATCCGAAAAAATAATCTTAAAGGATTTTACTATTGAAGAAATTGACGAAAATGTTTTATATATTAAGATTTATTTTTTTGCTTCTGATACGGGGAAAAAAATTTCTAAGGAATTATCCAGACTGGATATAAAAAAATATAAATTTTCTATTATCGATCTCAGAGATAATCCCGGAGGAGAACTGGAAAGCGCCATAGATTTCTCCAGGATTTTTATTTCATATGAACCTGTAATTATGATAGAAAATAATAGAGGTCGTAAGATTATTTATGGAGATAATCATCCTTCTTTTTCTTTGTTTTCTATCTTCTTAATAAATAATAATACTATGAGTTCTGCAGAACTGGTTGCTTCATGTATGAAGCAAAATCAAGTGGCATCTCTTAGAGGAGAACAAACCTTTGGTAAAGGTTCCATTCAGGGACTGTTCCCTTTAGATGAACATTTTGCAATAAAACTTACTGTGGCAAAATTTTTGACTCCTTCCGGTGATACTATAGATGATATCGGCATTAAACCTGATGCAGAAGTTACCGGTTACGAAAAACAGCTTTTAGATGCAATAGAATACGGGAATAATATTCTTAAATCAGTGGAAATTATAAATCAGGGTAATCTGACCAGATAGTGTTCTATTGCAGGGCAGACCGTGTTTCTGAGAACTGGAAATATATCTATCTTAGAACCTTTCACTTTTTTAATAAATAAAAAGGTTTTACTGTAAGTGTCTAGAAATATTAAGTTAAGGATTATTGAAATTTATTTACTTTATATATTTAAAGAGGAGGTATATTAGTAGGTTCTTAGTATTTAGAACCGAAAAATACTTATGTGGGAACCATTTACAGAAAGAGCGAGACGTTCTATTGTCCTTGCTCAGGAAGAAGCCCAGAGACTGGGCAATAATTATATAGGGACAGAACATTTACTCCTTGGTATTATCAGTGAAGGAGAAAGTGTGGCAGCAAAGGTTCTGGAAAACCTGGATGTGTCTCTCAAGAAAGTAAGGCAGGAAGTGGAAGCCATTGCCGGTAAAGGTGGTAAAACTACCCTTGAAGAAATGGTATTTACTCCGAGAGCTAAAAGAGTAATAGAACTTGCCTTTGAAGAGGCCCGTCAGCTGGCTCATAATTATATAGGAACAGAACATCTTCTCCTTGGACTTGTAAGAGAAGGTGAAGGTGTGGCAGCAAGGGTTCTGTCTAACCTGGGTGTCGATACCGAAAAGATAAGGGATCAGATTACCAGACTTCTCGGTGCTAAAACTGTTGCTCAACCGGCAAAAGAGAGAACTAAAACACCTACTCTTGATTCTTATGGCCGTGATCTGACAGATCTTGCAAGAAAGAATAAACTGGATCCTGTTGTTGGAAGAGAAGCTGAAACTCAAAGAGTTATACAGATTTTGAGCCGCAGAACCAAAAATAATCCTGCCCTTATAGGGGAGCCGGGGGTAGGGAAAACAGCCATAGTAGAAGGCCTTGCCCAGAGAATTGTAAAGGGAACTATTCCTGAACTGCTCAAGGATAAAAGGGTTATAACCCTTGACCTGGCCGGTGTTGTGGCAGGTACAAAATACAGAGGCGAATTTGAAGGCAGAATGAAAAGGGTTATGAGTGAGATAAAATCTGCTGCAGGAGAAGTAATTCTCTTTATAGATGAACTTCATACACTCGTAGGAGCAGGGGCAGCAGAAGGTGCAATCGATGCCTCCAATATATTGAAGCCGGCTCTAGCCCGGGGAGAACTTCAGTGTATAGGTGCCACCACTCAGGAAGAATTTCGTAAGTACATAGAAAAAGATCCTGCCCTTGGCAGGCGTTTTCAGCCGATTCAGGTGAAAGAGCCTACTATTGAAGAAACAATAGAAATATTGAAAGGTTTGAGAGACAGATATGAAGCACATCACAGGGTAAAAATAACGGATGAAGCCATAGTTTCTTCTGCAAGGCTTGGAGATCGTTATATAACAGACAGATTTATGCCTGATAAGGCCATTGATCTTATCGATGAAGCAGGGGCAAAGGTAAGACTTGCCCAGACCATTCCTCCTCCTGAACTTATTGAAATAGAAAATGAACTCAGAAAGGTTCGTCAGGAGAAGGAAGCGGCAATTCAGGCCCAGGAATATGAAAAAGCGGCCAAGATAAGAGATAAGGAAGAAAAGATTCAGGAAAATAAATTGAAACTGGAAAAAGAATGGAATGATAAGAAAAACAGGGTTGTTGATGATGAGAATATGGTTACTGAAAGAGAAATAGAAGAAATAGTATCGAGCTGGACAAATATCCCTGTTACAAGACTTGCTGAAGAAGAAACTGAACGTCTTATCAGAATGGAAGAGATCCTTCATAAGAGAGTAATAGGACAGGAACAGGCTATAAAGGCTCTTGCCAAATCCATAAGAAGAGCAAGGGCAGGTCTTAAGGATCCAAAGAAACCTTCCGGTTCTTTCCTTTTCCTCGGACCTACAGGCGTCGGAAAAACAGAACTTGCCAGAACCCTTGCAGAATTTCTCTTCGGTGATGAAGATGCCATGATAAGAATTGACATGTCAGAATATATGGAAAAACATGCCGTTGCCCGTCTTATAGGAGCACCTCCGGGATATGTGGGACATGAAGAAGCAGGTCAGCTTACTGAAGCAGTACGTCGCAGGCCTTATTCCGTTGTACTCTTTGACGAAATAGAAAAAGCTCATGGAGATGTGTTTAATATTCTTTTACAGGTATTGGATGACGGACGTCTCACAGATTCCACCGGAAGAGTGGTAGATTTTAAAAATTCAGTTATAATTATGACTTCCAATGTTGGCACCAGAGCTATTGGTGATGATGATCCGACAGGATTCAGAAAAACTAAGAAATCTACCGATCCAGAAAAACAGTATGAAGAGATGAAAAAAACTGTTATGAAAGAAGTCAAGAGAATATTCAGACCGGAATTTATTAACCGTCTTGATGAAATAATGGTTTTCCGAACCCTTACCGAAGAAGAAATAGCAAAGATTGTTACCCTTATGCTAGCCAGGGTCAATAAAGAACTCAAAATACAGGAATTTGATATGAAAGTAACAGACGATGTTAAAAAGAAAATCGTTAAAGACGGTTTTGATCCTGTCTATGGAGCCAGACCGCTTCGTCGTTCTATTCAGAAATTTATAGAAGATCCTCTTTCTGAGAAACTGATCAGATCCAGCACCATGCAATTTACTGAAGATGAGATTCTACAATGGACTTCAATGTTAAACAGCCTGAAAGAACACAGTTCTATGTCTGTAAACAGAATATGGGAATTTCTTGATGAAGAAACAAGGGTCATTATCAGTGATTTTGTTTCGGAAAAAGAACTCACTGATATCCAAAAAAGGCAGATTATAGATGGTCTTAATAAGGTAGTAAAAAGACAGGATTTATATGACAGTGGTGTTTTTGCAAATCTGGAACTGTGTGAAGAAGGAAGGGAATTTTTAGATAAAGGGATAGAACATTTATCTGAGAAAGAGATATCACGGTTGAACCGTTTTGTGTTCGAAGCCATTTATCCTGTAGAAATAACTAGAAGAGAGATATTTAAACCGGGAAATATTATATCTGCAGAACTTTCTAAAGGTAAAATCGTATTTATTAAAAAAGAAGGATCTGAAGGTTTTACGAAAGATAATAAAACCAGAGCTATCCATAAATAGAAAAGGAAATAGTTCTGGTTCAGCAGGAGTGAGTAGTGAGTAGTGAATAGTGAGTTAAAAGATCTTTCACTATTTACTACTCATTTTTTAGAATAAAATTAAAGGTAATTCTCGCGTCACGCATTACGCGTCACGTGTCATGTTATTGCAGTTGAGGATAATTAGAGTGAGCGTTAAGAATAAAAAAACCAGTTTTATCTGTCAGGCATGCGGGTACAGCACGGTAAAGTGGCTCGGCCGCTGTCCTGATTGCGGAGGATGGAGCACGTTTCAGGAAGAGATTATTAAGAAATCAGCTTCTCAATCTTCGCATGATGTGTCAAAATTATTGCCCATAGGTAATATAGAAATTAAAGAAGAAAACAGGTTTTCTACAGGAATTGCCGAACTTGACAGGGTTCTTGGCGGAGGAATTGTGGATGGTTCTCTTATTATTGTAGGTGGAGAGCCAGGTATCGGGAAATCTACTTTACTGCTTCAGGCTGCCAATACCTGTGGCAATGATGCCGGAACAGTTCTTTATGTATCAGGTGAAGAATCCAGAGAACAGATAAGATTGAGAGCAAACAGGCTAGGTTCACTTTCTTCCCGCCTTTATGTTATGGCAGAAACAGACCTTAATATTATTATAGAATGTATAAATAAACTTTCTCCCAGAGTTTTGATAGTGGATTCAATACAGACAATCTATCACCCTGATCTCACATCTCCTCCGGGAACTGTAAGTCAGATAAGAGATTGTACCTATGAATTAATGAAAATAGCCAAATCCAGCGGTCTTGTAATATTCCTTGTCGGCCATGTCACAAAACAGGGTATTATTGCAGGACCTAAATTACTTGAACATATGGTAGATACTGTTTTATATTTTGAAGAGAATTCACAGCAGCCATACCGTATACTGAGATCGGTTAAAAATCGTTTCGGTTCTACCAATGAACTCGGTATTTTTGAAATGACTTCTGAAGGGTTAAAAGAAGTGTTAAATCCTTCTGAAGTTTTCCTGTCTGAACACACTTCAGATTTCCCCGGAACAGTTGTATTCCCTACAATAGAAGGCACAAGACCCTTACTTGTAGAACTTCAGGCTCTTACAGGTTATTCTACCTATGCTCAACCGAGAAGATCTGTAAACGGTATAGACCTTAACCGTCTGTTCCTTGTACTGGCAGTTTTAGAAAAACGTATTGGCCTTCGATTCGGAAATATTGATGTATATATAAATGTAGTCGGCGGAATAAGGGTGGACGAACCTGCTGCAGATCTGGCCATAGCATGTGCCATATGTTCAAGCTTCTGGGATAGACCTGTTCCGTCTCAATCGGCTGTCTTCGGAGAAATTGGTCTTACCGGAGAAATAAGGCATGTGCTTCATTCTGACAGAAGACTGTCAGAGGTTTATAAAATGGGGTTTCATAGATGTGTTTTACCTGAAAAAAATCTTTTGAATACAAAGAATTATGATAATATGATGTTATCAGGCGTCAGAAGTGTGGAAGAAACTCTCAGGGTTATTCTTGGAGTAGAAAAAGTGGATTCGTAACACTTAACGCGTGACGGGAAATTCCTTATGATAGTATTTTTTTATGACAGGTAGTTTCACTTTTACTGGAAATTATACTTGATTTTGTAAATCTATTAATCAGTGAATAGTGAGTAGTGAATAGTGAAAAGTAAGTAAAATCCAATTTTTTTCACTTTTCACTTTTCACTTTTCACTCTGAATATTCTGTGATAAATTTCTTTTTCCATTTTATATAAAATCACCTGACATTTTTTAAAGTAATCTTGCTTGCTTTTCTCTATATGTTATCCTATAATAGTGAAAAGTGAGCAGTGAGTAGAGTTTATAGGTTAAAGTTTATAGTTGAGAGGGTTAACTGATTTTTAACTCTCAACCCTCAACGTTCAAATCTCAACATTAAAGGAGGTGAAAAATGTGAACAAATTTATTAAAATAATCTTTACTATTATTATGGTTACTCTCAGTGCATTAATCGGTTATTTAATATCTTTAGGCTTTAATCATTATTTTCAGCTCGAAGCATATACATTTATATTTATTATTGCAGGATGTACATTGCTGTTCGGAATTATTGGCTTCTGGGTTTCTCCTTATTTAATAAGATTTTTTAATTATTCTGTAGAATTTGTGAGAAATTATATTCAAAAATATACTCCTCAGGAATTAATAGCAGGTGCTATTGGATTAATACTTGGACTTATAGTTAATTCTCTTTTATTAAGGCCTCTTTATTTGCTTTTTCTTCCTTTTTCTTTTATAGGGGATAATTTATTATTTACTATTTCAAATTTTATTCATCCGTTAGTCGTTATATTTATGACTGCTTTTTTTGCTTATTTAGGTATTATAATATCAATAAATGTCGGATTACATAATGTATTGAGTTCTGATAAATTAAAAAAAGATATTCCCGGTATGGACAGTGGTATTAAGGATTTCCTGACAGATGAAATAAATAGTGAAAGATTTAAAATACTTGATACCAGTGTAATTATAGATGGTCGTATACTTGATATATGTCGTACAGGTTTTCTTGCAGGAGTAATAATTATTTCTCGTTTTGTTCTTCAGGAGTTACAGCATATAGCGGATTCTTCTGATTCCTTAAAAAGAAACAGAGGCCGTCGTGGTCTTGATGTTTTGAATAAGATGAGGAAAGATCCCAACATACCCATACATATTTATGAAAAGGATTATCAGAATATTCAGGAAGTGGATGCAAAATTAATACGTCTTGCTAAAGATATAAACGGTAAAATTATTACAAATGATTATAATTTAAATAAAGTTGCAGAGCTTCATGGAGTTCTGGTACTGAATATAAATGAACTGGCCAATGCACTTAAACCGGTTGTTTTACCGGGTGAAGAAATGTCTGTCCATATCATTAAAGACGGTAAAGAGTTTGGTCAGGGAGTGGCCTATCTTGATGACGGTACTATGATAGTTGTCGAGGGAGGAAAGAAATTTATAGGAAGCACTCTGCAGGTTCTTGTAACCAGTGTACTTCAGACTGTAGCAGGAAAGATGATTTTTGCCAAACCGAAGTGAGGGGGATACGTGACGCGTGACGCGTGACGCGTGACGGGTGAAACTGACTTTTGCCCGGGTTTTACCTGTTATGTGTTGTGTGTCACGTTTCGACTGATTATGTTTAGAGTTGGAAATGGATTTGATGTTCACAGACTGGTACCGGGGAGAGAACTTATTCTCGGCGGTGTTAAAATACCTTATGAAAAAGGACTTCTGGGGCATTCTGACGCAGATGTTCTCCTTCATGCCATTATGGATGCACTGCTCGGAGCGGCAGGGGAGAGAGACATTGGATATCACTTTCCTGATAACGACATAAAATATAAAGGTATTTCAAGTCTGACCCTTCTTGAAACAGTTTATAAGAAAATTAAAGATAAGGGATATAAATTAAATAATCTGGATAGTATAATAGTGGCAGAAAGACCTAAAGTATCTTCTTTTATTGAAGAAATGAGAGCAAATATTTCAAATATAATGATGGTACACCAGGACAGAATAAATATTAAAGCTACTACTACAGAAACTCTTGGCTTTACAGGAAGAGGAGAAGGTATTGCTGCTTATTGTACTGTAAGTCTTGTTTAGAAGCTATAATCCTCGCGTCACGCGTTACGCGTCACGCGTTACGTCCCGGAGGAATTTTTATATGAATGATGATATACAGGACAATATAGAAGATAATGAAGAACCTGATGGTCTGACCGATGAAGAACTTCAGGCTCATATATCATATCTTAATGAAGTAATGGATGATTACGAGAGATTCATAAATAATATAGGTAAAAACGGTATTACTGCAAAATTGATGTTAAACTATAGAGATGAGATACAGGAAATATTATCTTTTTTAAATAACTATGAGATTGACCTGAGTAAATACTGGTCCAGACTTGTAAAACTGGATCAGATACTCCGTTCACGCAGAACCGCTGCCGTTAAAGAAATAGGAAGAAAAAATTTCATAATGGAACAGATAAGAAAAGAACCTCCTAAAGATCACTGGTGGTGGTACATTGACAGGAGTGTTCCGAAAGATAAACCGGGTTTCTGGGATTTTATGAAGAAACCGGAATGGTAAATTCAGTGAGCAGTGACCGGTGAAAAGTGAGCAGGATTACTCACGATTCACGACTCACGACTCACGTTTTAAAAGTGAGGTATGTATGAAAGATTATATAAAAGGACGAAATCCTGTCATGGAAGCCCTGAAATCTGACAGGGAAGTAAAGGAAATTTTCTTTGCCAGAGGAGTTAAATTAAGCGGTATAATTTCTGAAATACAGAATCTGGCAGGGGAAAAAGGTATAAAATATCATTTTATTGACCAGGAAAGACTGAATTCTATGGGTGGTGAGAACAATCAGGGAGTTCTTGCGCTGGCGGATAGTTACAATTATCTTACACTGGAAGAATTTCTTGACATACCGGCTGATAAAAGAGAGACTATACTGTTACTGGATTCTATTCAGGATCCCCGTAATTTCGGCTCTATATTGAGAACTGCCGAATGTGCCGGTGTGGGAGGCGTAATTATACCTGAAAGACGGTCTGTTCAGGTTACGCCTTCTGTAGAAAAATCTTCTGCCGGAGCTCTCGCCTATATTCCTGTTGCCAGAGTGGTAAATTTAAATACTGCCATAGGAAAAATAAAAGAACATGGCTACTGGGTTTTCGGCCTCAGCCTGGAAGGCAAATCTTCTTATACTGAAGTTGATTTAACAGGCCCTGTCTGTATTGTAGCAGGCAGTGAAGGAGAAGGCCTGAGGCCTCTTATTGAAAAGAATTGTGATTTTACAATTAAATTGCCTGTTATGGGCAGAATTAATTCCCTTAATGTTTCAGTTGCATGTGGTATAGTATTATACGAGAGTCTAAGACAGAGAAAGAATAAGATTGATAAAAAAGGTAAAATCACGTTAAACTCTTGACTTATTTCGATAAGACACTTATAATAATTACTATATTCTACTATAATTAAAAGCCTTCTATAAATTATATGATTACTCTTCCAGGGAATTTATCATTTGTTCTTCGCGGACTTTTCAAAGACTGTATGTTTGAGAATCTATATTTTATAGAGGAGATTTTCAGTGAAGGGGAGATTTGAAAACATTTGATTGCTGGCTTCCGGTAATAAAAATTTAAAAAATTTATCTTTTCAGATAGATTTTAATTGGAGGAATAAGATAAATATGATAAGGTTTGGTAGCCATAACGCTTTACTCGATGAATATCAGGATATTTCCGATGAAGATATAGTCAGTTCTGCAAAAAATGGTAATGAGGTGGCCACTGAGTATCTCATCAATAAATATAAAAATTTTGTTCGCGTTAAAGCCAAATCTTACTTTTTAGTAGGTGCTGACAGAGAAGATATTATCCAGGAAGGTATGATTGGATTATATAAAGCTATAAGGGATTTTAAAAGTGATAAACTTTCATCCTTCAGAGCTTTTGCAGAACTGTGCATAACCCGTCAGATTATTACAGCGATAAAAACTGCTACCAGGCAGAAACATATACCGTTAAACTCTTATATCTCACTGAATAAACCTATATATGACGAAGAATCGGACAGGACTATGATGGATATTATATCCAGTTCAAGTATAGCAGATCCGGAGGAAGTATTCATAAGCCATGAACTTTCCGACGATATAAAAGAGAAAATTCAGGAGAATTTGAGTGAGCTTGAGAGTCAGGTTCTTCAATCCTATCTTGAGGGGAAATCTTATCAGGAGATGGCTGATGATTTAAAACGTCATGTTAAATCTATTGATAATGCTCTTCAGAGAGTCAAGAGGAAGATAGAGAAGAATCTGAGTGAAAGAAATTTTTAATAAAAAAAGTTTTTTACCCCCTTGACCTGTGTAATATAAATATTGTATAATAGCATTTACGATCTTGCCGGCGTAGCTCAGTGGTAGAGCAGCTGATTTGTAATCAGCCGGTCATCCGTTCAAATCGGATCGTCGGCTTTTGAGGGTAGGTGCCCGAGTGGCTAAAGGGGACGGACTGTAAATCCGTTAGCAAACGCTTACGGTGGTTCAAATCCACCCCTGCCCATTTAAGCGGGAATAGCTCAGTTGGTAGAGCGCTAGCCTTCCAAGCTGGAAGTCGCGAGTTCGAGTCTCGTTTCCCGCTCCAGTCTGCCCATGTAGCTCAGATGGTAGAGCACATCCTTGGTAAGGATGAGGTCACCGGTTCAATCCCGGTCGTGGGCTGTATAAATCAAATGAGTTTGATAAAATCCTACTTCTGCCTGGCAGAAGTGATTCTATTTTTTAGCGAATTATTTTTAGACTAAAATAAATGCTATCGAGAGGAGAGAAAAATAGATGGCAAAGGAAAAATTTGAGAGGACGAAACCTCATGTAAATGTAGGAACAATAGGACATGTAGATCATGGCAAAACCACTCTTACAGCAGCAATAACAAAAGTGCTGTCTACTGTAGGAAAGGCAAAATCTCTGAATGTAGATGAAATCGATATGGCTCCCGAAGAAAAAGAAAGAGGCATAACGATAGCCATATTCCATGCAGAATATGAGAGTGATAAACGCCATTACGCCCATGTAGACTGTCCCGGTCATGCAGATTATATTAAAAACATGATAACAGGAGC
>JBEHWP010000126.1:0-11124 GCA_040217665.1 Vulcanimicrobiota bacterium | reverse complement strand
TTCACGATTCACTATCTCCTGATTGCTGAGAAGAAGGATTTTCAAAGATTTTATAGAATAAATATATAAATTTTACGGAGGAAAGAAGAATTTTATGCAAAAAGGCGACAGACTCTGGTTTAAACAGAAAAAGATTTCCGGCACTTTATACAATAACGGTATATTAATAGCCTGTAATCCGGATGATACATTGGATATAGATATAGGCATAACAGTACTTGTAGTTAAAGCAGATGATTTATTAGAATCTGAAGGGTTAGAAGATTTAAACGGGATAAAGGTTATGTCAAATAGAAAACAGCGCCGTTCCATGCTTCCTTCTGCAGCTTGAGCTTATGAAATTACAATCTTATTTTATTATCCTTAATGAAATATTCAGACAGACATTTCTTACGAAATCGGATTATGATTTCATATGTACATTTACGAACAGCACCCATAAAAATTTTAAAAATTTAAAAAAAGATCTCTACGAAGATACAAATTTTATCTCTTCCATTGAAAAAAAATATTATCAGATAAGAGGTAAAAAATTATCTCTTCTTAAATATGAAGAGTGGAATCGTTTATTGTATTATCTTATAAGGCTTATGAAACCTGAAATAATCGTAGAAACAGGCGTTTTTGACGGTATTACCACATCTTTTCTCCTTAAAGCTCTGAAGGAAAATGATATGGGTCATCTCTATTCTATTGATCTGCCTGCTTATGAAACGATAAAAGGCAGTACCCATAAAATGAGGTTCACTACATTACCTGGAGCCTGTGATGTCGGATGGGTCATTCCGACAGAATTGAAAGACAGATGGACTCTCTACAAAGGTTCAAGCAAAGAACATTTAAAACCACTCCTTGACAGGCTCGGGCATACAGATTTCTTTCTTCATGACAGTCTTCATACATATGAAAATATGCTCTATGAATATGAAACTGCCTGGCCCTATATAAGTGACGGAGGCATACTTGCCAGTGACGATATACTCTGGAACACTGCCTTCTACGAATTTGCCGGGAAGATAAAAAGAGATTATCTGAGTAAATATCATTTTGGCACCCTGAAAAAATAATCATACTAAGTAGTGCCAGCGATAAATATGGCACTACTTAGAGCCTATCCGAAAAGTCGTCCCATACCTTTCCACTGCCAGGCTCTTCCGAAAAATCTATAATCCTCCTGAAAGAGAACCTGTTTTTACAGACATTTAATATTTCGGGTCTATTTAATTTACAACTGGCTGTTAATACGGTATATATTTTTCTCCAGAACCCGGCAGTGGAAAGGATGAGAAAATAAATATTACTTTTCGGATAGGCTCTTAGGAATGGTCAGGAAATAACTGCATCATATTTACAGTTTATATCGTGACGCGAGGATACTAATCGTTCTAATAATTTGCTGGAGTTATTTTTCTTACAGTCCTTAGTACCGCTCCAGATAAGTCATTACCCATTTCTAAAACCTGCCCCTGGCCGGAATCAGGATTCTCATACATTTAAATTACTTATAGAAAACAATTAAAAAAACTTGCTTTTTAATAAAAAACATGATACAATTTATCTGTTTCTTTCAAGAAGAAGCCGTCAGCTTCTCTCCTTATAGCTATTGCTCTTAAGGAACAATATGTTAATTTTGATATTTTTTATGGAGAGACAAACGGCTTATGCCGTTTTTTTTATTTATTAAACAGTCGAAGGGAGGTGTCAACCTGGTTCTATAAGAGGTTACAAATAACCTTAAAATAATATAACCAGGGGAGACCATAGCTAAGAAATTAAGAATAAACGATCGAATTCGTACTAAAGATGTTCGTCTAATCTCCGATACAGGAGAACAACTTGGAATAGTTTCCATAGATGATGCAAAGCGTATTGCCGAAGAGAAATCTCTTGACCTTGTAGAAGTTTCTCCGACTGCAAAACCTCCAGTGTGCCGTCTTATGGATTACGGAAAATTTAAATATCTCCAGAGTAAAAAAGACAGGGATGCCAGAAAAAAGACCAAAACAGTAGAAATGAAAGAAGTAAAAATGAGGCCCAAAATCGGTCTTCATGATTTACAGGTCAAAATAAAAATGGTAGGGAGACTGTTAGAAGAAGGGGATAAAGTAAAAGTTACCGTAATATTTCGCGGAAGAGAAGTTGCCTATACAAATACGGCGATAGAACTTCTGGATAATATAGCTAAAGAAGTTGAAGTTTCAGGAGTTGTTGAGTCAAAACCAAAATTAGAAGGTAAAAACATGGTTATGATTATGGCCCCTCATGTAAAGAAATAAAATTCTGTAATTCGATCAATAATATAAGGGAGAATATAGAGAACGTTTTCAGTTATAGATACTGAATAACATATACTCAAAAAGTATTTATAAAGATTATCAGTAATAATGATAGATCTTTTATAATTCATTTGATAAAAAAAAGAAAGGCAGGTGTGAAGGGTTTTTAGAAACTCTGTAAAATGCCGAAAATGAAAACCAAAAAAAGTGTATCTAAAAGGGTTAAAGCTTCAGGTAGCGGAAAATTAGTAAGAACCAGAGCATTCAGTGGATGCCACCATATACTTACCAAAAAAACTTCAAAAAGAAAAAGAAAATTCAGAAAAGCTGCCCTGGTCAGCGCCCCTGATACAAAAAGAATAAAAAAATTAGTTCCAGGTATTTAGAGAGAACATCACATAAATTGTGTAAATCTATATTTCACATATATTTACCCGGAAAAAGATGTTTCCTTTCTATTAGAAATTTTGAAAGGCAGGTGGACCTTTAGGGTGTCTAAAGGATAATTATGTCTAGAGTAAAACCAGGTAAGACGACCAGAAGAAAGCATAAAAAAATACTTAAACTCGCAAAAGGGTACAGAGGAGCAAGAAGCAGAAGATACAGATGTGCAAATGAAGCAGTAATACATGCCCTTACCTATGCTTACAGGGATCGTCGTACCAAAAAAAGGGACATGAGAAAACTATGGATTACCAGGATAAATGCAGCAGCCAGAATAAATGGTTTATCTTACAATAAATTTATGTTCGGCCTGAAAAAAGCCGGTATAAACATTAACAGGAAAGTGCTGGCAGATCTCGCTATTACAGATAGTGTTGCCTTTGCTAAACTCGCTGAAACTGCATCCAGAGGACTGGAAAGTTAATAATTTTGTTCCATAAAATAGTGAAGGGTTTTTTATATACCCTTCACTATTTTATTTACTATACTTTTACAGATTTTAAAAACTGTAAAAAATAATCTATTCAATTTTTAGGTTTCAGGTTTTGGGGTAGGAAAATTAAAACCCAAAACCCAAAACCCAGACCCCAGAACCTATATAATTATAAAGTCAGTAAAAACAAGAAAATTATAAAAAAATGCAAAAATATACTTATTTATAAATATATGATAACAAGTCATGACAATCCAAGAATAAAATTTCTTAAATCCCTGTTAACCACACAGGGCCGAAAAAAAAATAAATCTTTCATCATAGAAGGATTTAAGCTGTTCCAGGAAGCTTTAAATTCTGGGAGCCAGATAGAGTGTTTTTTTTATAGCCCTGCCGCACTTGAAGGCAGAGAAGGTCTGTTTTTGACAGATATAATAGAAAAAAAGAACATAAATTCATGCCTTATATCAGACTCCATTATGAATTCATTATGCGACACAGTAAGCCCCCGGGGATTGGTGGCTGTAATAAAGAAAGAAATTAATTATACTGAAGAAATAGATTTTTCTGACCATATATGGCTCATGGCATATGAAATTCAGGATCCCGGCAATCTTGGAACTATAATAAGAACAGCCGATGCAGCAGGGGTAAAAGGTATTTTTTTAAGTACCGGCACAGTTGATGTAACAAATCCAAAAGTAATAAGAGCTACAATGGGTTCTTTTTTTCATACCGGCTTATTTAAAATAAAAGATATAGAATCTTTTATGTTACAGTCCAGGAAAAAGGGAGTTACTTTTATAACAACCAGTGTTTCTTCAGGTAAAGAATATTTCAATATAAAGTACAGAACACCGGTTGTATTAATAGCAGGAAATGAAGGACACGGATTGCCTGATGACATAATTCATCAGTCAGATATTACAGTGACAATACCCGTTTACGGGAAAGCAGAATCATTAAATGTAGGAATCGCTACAGGAATAATTCTATATGAAATAGCAAGACAAAAACATTGTAATAGTGAAAAGTAAAAAAACAGGACATTATTCACTACTATATTTTTGCAGATTTCTTAAAAACAGTTTTAATTCTTCAATTTCATATAAACACACCTGCCATTTGTATCCATATCCCTCTTGTAAACTCCTTTTTAATATGTTATACTCTTAATGTAATCTTAATTACATTCTTGAGGTCGGAATTGATATATGGGAATCCAAGGAAAGGAGTGGCTCTTCCGATGGTAACTCCTAAATTATTCTGGAAACTCTTTAAAAGTACCGGCTCTGTCTCATTTTATCTTATGTATCGATACTTCAGCCAGGAAGAAATTTAATAATGTATATGCAAAGAAGAAAATCAGGTTTCAGGGAACAGGTTTTCTTAATTACTTAGGACTGTAAGAAAAATAACTCCCGCAAATTATTAGAACGATTTGTATTCTCGCGTCACGCTTTACGCGTCACGATATACAATTTAAATATGATGTAGTTATTTCCTGACAGCTTCTTATACCCGTTTATAACACCATACGTTAAACCCTGAATGAATATTCCTGTCATTAACATAAAACAAACTTACTGTCCTAAAATAGGATCTACCTGAAAATTAAAGGTGCTTTTATCTATTATAAAATCATAATAGGGGCGAAGGGTTAAGAAGAAATACTTTCCGACTCTAAACCTTACATTTCCCTGAGCATAACGCATCCTGGATAACTGAAGGTCATAGGTGCCTTCAAGGCTGAGCTGAAAATTCTGTGACGGATTATAATTAAAACCGCATCTCATCAATCTGGTGGAATATGAAAAATTCCCTGTTGCCATAGCTGCATCATACTGAACAAAAGAATATGCCAGACGGGTAGAAAATTCATTTGTAAACCTTGTTGTTACTCCTATATTGCCTGATAGGAGTTTACTGCTCAATCCATTATAATCATAGGAATACCGGTTAAGATAGGCATCAACACTGAATTTTGTCCCTATATTAAGAGTCATATTTCCGGTAATATTATTTCTATTTTCACCATTTGAAAGCCAGCTCATAGTATCTCCTGCACCAAAAATAAGGGAACTGGTGTCTCCTAATTTTATGGGTTTATGAGTAAGGTTTAAGCCGATATTTTTATTCCATACTCCCGGTTTGTCATACTGTGTTCCTGTCATGGCAAGACCTGCAGAAAAGGAATATATAACAGGTGAGCCGAGAAAATCATCAGGTGTCTGTCTCCATGAAAGATCGAAAGAAGTAGGATTACCTTCCGTTTGACTCACTGCATTCTGAGTTTTCAGATTGAAAGTAAGATAAGAATGACTGAACCTGTGGCTCATATTAAAAAACACATCAAGATCTTTATTATTCTGCCAGTCTACATTCAGAGTTCCGTCAGTTTGAGTGCCAAATTTATGACGGTAAATCATTCGTGCTTTTCTGTATTTATCGCTATTTACATCATCAAGATAAACTGTAGCATTTGCATTATCGGAAAAACGCTGTTGATGTTCCAGACTGACACTGAAACCTGCATCACCGTTATATTTCATATGGGCTATTGACATAGATTTTTCTTCGAGAGATACAATAACAGGTATGTCAATGGTAGCACCAAGGTCGGTATAGGCCACTCTCGGACTGGCATAAGTAGAACCTGCTCCTATAGTAAAGGAATAAAAAGGAAGTTCCATAGAGCGGTTACCATTTACCCAGAAAGCTGCAGGTCTTATCTGAGCAGTTTCATTCGGGTGTACTACTATCTCCGTTCCTGTAACACATAAATCGGAATTTACTATATTTTCAATATAAAATGTTCCCTTTGGAAAATCAGTCACAGCTTCTGTTATCTGAAAAGTAGCTGCATCAAACTGAACTTTAGGTTTATCCTCGTCAGATGTGATCATATAACACTTCTTATCATATAAATTGATAGAAATGGAAGAACAACTGATTTCTCCGAGCTCGGATCTGAGAAATACATTATTTGAAGCAACAATACGGGAATTAGAACCATCCATACAGATTGTTCCTGCTGTAAGTTCAAGGCCCTGAAAAGATACTGTAGCATTCCCGTTTGCCACAAAAATGATCTTCTCAGGATTATAGGTTATATAATCTGCTTTTGCAGAAATGGATTTCTCATTAAGTGCATGTAAGGGGCTTATACATATAAGAAGAAAAGCTATAAATATTAACGTTCTGATTTTAATCATACACAGGGGCTCAGAGGTTTTCAGGATTTCGTTTAAACCTCTCACCTCTCACCTCTCGGTATTAAATTCTACACTGAAAAAAAAAATCCTTCCATAAAAACTAAAAAGCCTCCCGGAGGAGGCTTTTTAGTTTTTTTAGATAAACTAAAATGCTGGTCTTGTTAATGTAACAGTATAATTTGCACCCGATACGGTCTGAGTATAACCAGTAACTGTAACAATAACTGTTCCTACTTCAACGAGTTCAGTATCACCTGCTACAGGGGCAGCAAAATTATTAGTCATATAGAATGTAAAGGTACCGTCATCAAGGGTGCTACCTGTAGTTGTAGAAAGACCAAGATTTGTACTTCCACCCTGTGTGATATTTATGGTGGCACCTTTTACAGCTTTACCGGCATTATCCTTCACTGTTATAGTAACTGCCTGTGTTGCACCGGGTCTTGCAAGGGCAACTGCACCTGATGCAGGAGATGCTGTAACAGCAAGGGTTGGTAATCCGAAATAACCATTTGCAGATGTAACAATATCATAGTACTGAACAAGTACTGTATAAGGTCCTTCCTGAGTACTCTTTACATATGCTTTAACTTCTTCGGCCACACCGACTGTAGTTCCAGATGTATAAACTGTAATCTGTTTGGAATCATTATTAAAAGTAACATTTCCAGATGTTATCTGGAATACTACAGGTACTCCTGCAGGAACTCCTGCAGTCGCGGGAGGTGTAATTTTAGCTGTAATTGGAGCAAGGTCCTGTCCGTTGGCTACATGAGCATTGGGATCAGCAGTAGCACCCATTGTTGCCATTGCTGTATCAGTTGCCAGCATTAAAAACACCTGACTGTCTCTGCCTTCACTTGTTATATAGATACCGGGATCTGTAGAAAGATCTGCTCCTGTATCAGTCCATACTAAAGTACTGGCAATTCCGCCGAAGGTTTTAACTTCCTCCTGAACTGCCATAGCATTACCGAATCCTTTAACTTCTGCACCATTGGCTGAATTAGCCTTTTTATAAACCACTGTAGTTCCATCAGGAAGCAGATTTCCATTATGATCTGTAACCTGAATTGTTACAAGATATACAGCAGCATTTCCCTCATGTCTTACAAACTGATGCTGAAAACGATATACCATGGCCAGCTGCTGTATCTGAGTGGATTGATTTGATGCTATAATGGCAAGGGCAGTTCCTATTATAACAGAGGCAAGTATTATACCAGGTTTTGAAGAAGAAGACGGGACAGTAGAAGGAGAATCTCCTACCAGTTCGTCTCCCTGATTCTTTGATACAACTACAATATCTCCTTCATTGAAATTCAATCCGGGAAGAATTGCAATTTTCTCTACATAACAATCATAAGAATCAAGTTCTTTAACTTTTAATTTGCCTATAATCCTGTTTTCTCTATAAACTGCAAATTCAGATTCTGTCTTTATTCCCATATCTCCGCCAACATTCAATGATATCAGACCGCCGTTAATAATTGCAATTAAACCAACTTTGGACATATTATCATTGATCTGATTGACAACTGCGAAACAACCATTATTAATTGCTTCGTCTGTTAATTCAAATTTCTCACCTTTAAAACCTTCACCTGTTGCATAGGCACTCTGACACACAAGACCTGTATTTACGTCTACTACCTGTACAGCAAGGTTAATATAACATTTTTCGTTATCTGATTGTATACCATAACCCTGAACCATAGTAACGGTCTCTACACCGAGAGCCTTACCAACTTCACAGGCCTGGGTAATATTTAATTTCTTACCTGTTAACTGCATATCCTTCAGAGTAGAAGCTACCTGTTCACTATCAGTTACTTCAAATCTGTGGGATTTAACCATAGCAGCGCTGAGAGCAGAATTTATCCTTACAGGAAGATCATTTTCCGAAGGACATTCTATACTGACTATTGCCGTAGTTAATTTTTCATTGAGGGCATAGGCAGGTGTAGGAACAAAAAGTCCCGGTACAGATGTTAATCCTAAAGAGAATATTAACGTAATAGCTAATATTCTATAAATCTTTTTTTCAATCACTCTTCGATCCTTCCTTTCTTAAGCTATAATAAAGTATGTGCTTTAAAGCACTATTGCTTTGTTATAAAGAGGTTGTTTATTTAGACTTTCAGTCTCAAAAGTGACCATAAAAACTCTTCCCTCGAACAACATATAATAAATTTGTTCAATTATTACTGCCACACCGGCTTCCCTCTATCAAAAATAACTCCTTATATCCAAAATTATTTCTTCGAGTTTAAATGACCTTCGAGACATTCCCCCCGTCACCTGAAATTCCTGCACCTCCCTTCACATAAACCTGCTTAGTTTCAACATTAAAAAACATCTCCAGATTAAAATGGACTTTTATTCATACTTTCTCTGTAAATTTGAGAAAGTCTTAAGAAAATCATTGAGTTTTTTGAGGAAATTCGACATGTAAAAATTAATTCCTCCTAAAAAGTTAAAAAAAATTGTTACTCAAATCTAATTCTGGGATCTATTATTACATAAAAAATATCTGTTATTAAATTTGACAGGATTATCATTATGGAACTGAACATGATAGTGCCCATAAGAACAGGGTAATCTCTATGGAATATGGCATCCATGCCCAGTCTTCCCATACCGGGCCATGAAAAAATCATTTCAGTAACAAAAGCTCCTGCCAGCAAATCAGGTACAGAGAGACCTATCAGGGTAACAAGAGGTAAAAGACCATTTCTGAGACCATGTTTATAAAGGACTTTTAATTCTATCTGACCTTTTGCCCTTGCCGTTCTTATATAATCTGCCTGAAGCACTTCCAGCATGCCGGAACGAACATATCGCGACCATACGGCAAGATTTGTAAATATTAATACAAAGGCAGGCATAATTAAATGCTTCAAAAAATCGAAACTTTTACAGAGCAGACTGTCTCCAACATCAGGAGACATAGTTCCTATAGACGGAAGAAGATGTAATTTCACGGTAAATAAACATATCATCATAAGACCAAGCCAGAAAGACGGTATGGATATGCCGGTAAAAGATAGTACTGTCAGAATATAATCACCGGGAGAATATTGTTTTACCGCAGAATATACCCCCAGAGGAATGGCAAGTAAAATAGCAATCATATAGGAACTGCCCATAAGCATTAATGTATTTGGTAATCTTTCCATAATACTTCTGAGTACAGGTCTTCCGTTAACCATAGAATAGCCAAGATCTCCCTTGAAGGCAACATTATTAATCCATATAAAATACTGCTCATAGAGAGGTCTGTCCAGCCCAAGATTTTTCTTTATTCTTTCTCTGTCTTCCGGCCTTGTCCTGGGGTCTATCATCATAGACGTAGGATCACCGGGAGACAGATGAAGAATAATAAAGGATATTATGGATATGGCTAAAAGAAGAGGGATAATACCGGCCAGCCGTCTTATGAGATATTTATACATATATTCGTGACCCGTGACGAGTGACCCGTGACGAGTGACCCGTGATGCGTAATAACCTTCTTAATTTACGACTCACGACTCACGACTCACTACTCACTACTCACTTTTCACCACCTTTATCTTCTCCGGTTCCAGAAAAAGCCCTGCCGGACTCGGTTTTGAAACATTCTCTATTCTTCTGTTTACACCGATCATGGTTTCTGAATACCACAGAAATATATATGGTGCATCTTCTGTTATTATTTTCTGAAATTTCCGGTAAAGTTCTTTTCTTTTATTTATATCCATAGTGGTTCTGGCTTCCTGTAACAGAGTATCTACTTCACTGTTCGAATAGGACATGAAATTCATACCATGTTTGACCTGGTCACTGCCCCATTCAACGAAACAATCGGGATCGGGATTTTCTATCCAGTCCAGAAGTATTCCTTCAAACTTACCGGGATTGGCTATTTCAGTAACAAGAACACTGAACTCTACAGGCCTTATTTTAACTTCCACTCCTGCTTCTTTAAGAAAATGCTGTATATAAATACATACCTTTTCGGAATTTTCACTGCCCTGGCCGTAATGAATGGTAAAAGAAAATTTTTTGTCATCTTTCATAAGAACTCCATCTTTTCCCGGTATCCATCCCTGCTGCTTAAAAATTGCCCGTGCCATGTCAGGATTATATTCATAACGTTCCACATCAGAATCATAGGCCCACGATGAAGACGGAATTGGCCCTGTTGCAACTTTACCGTAGCCCATAAGAACAGAAGATATAATTTTCTCTCTATCAACAGCATAATTCAGAGCTTTCCTGATTTCTCTATTTGCAAAAAGAGGATTGGTCAGGTCAAAACCCAGATAATAATAGCTTAAATCATACCACCTGTAAATATTCAACTCACGAAACTTTGACATTCTCTCATAGTCTTTTTGAGGAACTTCTCCCACATCAATCTGCCCTGTTTCAAGGGCAATAAGCCTTCCTTCCGTAGAAGGAATTATCCTGAAAGCTACTTCTTCAAGAGAAGGTTTGCCTCTGAAAAATCTGTCATTTGCCGAAAGAGTGACAAGTTCACCGACTTTCCATTCTTTAAATTTAAATGGTCCTGTCCCTACAGGCGAAGAATTAAAATCAGAAAGATTTACATCGTGATCCTTCAGAATATGTTCAGGCACCATACCCAGGACAGACAGATTTGCCAGTAAAGGAGCAAAAGGTTTTGCCATAGTTATTTCAACTGTATATTCATCTATAACACGGGCTATTACAGGTTTATCGTCTACCATAAACAGTCCTCTGTTATAGG
>JBEHWP010000125.1:0-11146 GCA_040217665.1 Vulcanimicrobiota bacterium | reverse complement strand
TATCCTTTATAATTTCCACTGCATAAAGATCTGCCCTCATTTCCTGGGCTCTTGCCACGTAGAGAGGATAAAGACTGAGCAGTGCCAGTAACAGCAATTGTAATGGGACAAATCTCAAAAAAAGTCTGAATTCAGAAGTATCATCAAATTTCAGTAATTTCAACAGTAAAAAGGTAAAGAGAAAAAACAGAAAAAGACCTGCCATTGCAACCAGCAGACGAATTTGATGATGATTTTCTTTATAATGAGTAAATTCATGAGCCATTACAAAACAGAGTTCCTTATCTGTAAGTAATTTCTTTAAGCCAGATGTGAGAACTACCTTTGCATGATCTCCCTGTGGTATGACAAAAGCACCTAACATATCTTCCTGTAATAATTTAATATCCAGACTGTTTATACCGAACAGTTTTGCCGTCGGAAGATAAACGTCCACCATGTTTTTCTGCAAATCTACATAGGTTTCTTTTTTATACATATTCCAGACCATTGTAAAGGGATACTGGGAACATAAAGCAAGAATAAATATGAAATAGGCGCAGAAATAAAGATACCTTGCAGGTTTTCTCTCAGGACAGAGTCTGTTGAAAAAATAATAACCTGTAAAGGTAAAGAGAATAAATATTATGGCAGAAGCGATAAGACAGATAAAACATTTAGTTAACGTAAATCCGGGATAAAGGGATCTGGTAAGGAATAATAATAAAGCAAATATGGCGCTTATAAACATATATTTTTCAAAGGTCATATTTGTAAAAAATGTTCCGTATCCGGCCCACAGGGAAAATATTATAAGTAAACATATTGCTATAATCATGAGTTTTTACATTTTCTCTATGATAATTCATATGAAAGCTGACTGCTGATAGCTGAAAGCTTAAACATTATTTATTCGTAAAATACTGCTGATATATTAAAGGTATTGTAGTTGCGAACAGGGAACCTCCTATGGCTCCGGATATAATACACTTAATACATCCGATAAATATAGGCAGTGTGGAACCGATTCCTATAGTCTGCAAAAACATTACTGGAAATGTAACAAAAAGCCCTATAATGATATTTACGATAATAGCATAAAACCTGCATCCTGACACATCATGAAGAACACTGAAGAAAGCCAGTACAGAACCGGTTATGATGCCACATATTATATTAAATACAAGATATACACCAAGGAGAACAATTCCTCCGACTGTCATACCTGCTATGCTCAAACAGGAACCGGAAAATATGGCTGAATATAAAAAGAGCCTGAATAGCCCCCAGATTAAGCCTGAAATAACACCTGCTACTGCACCCACTTTAATTCCGGGAAGTAAAATCTTTAAATCAAATTGTTTTCCTTCCAGTTCGGAGGAAGTAGCCTGAGCGAGAAATTCCTGAGAAGGCCCTTCAATGGGACTTCCGCAGTGAATACAGTGTTTCACTTCGGCACCGTTAGGTTCACCGCATTTCTCACAGAATAATGTTACATTTGCCATATTACAGACCTCCTTTATCGGTTATCAGTTACTATAGCTTTTGCACTTTTTATAATTTCCTCGTTTTTACTGGCTTTATAGTTAAATAGGTTATGGGTTATGGGTTATGGGTTTTAAAACTTCTTAATCCAGCACCCAACACCCAACACCCATAACCCTCATTTGCGACAGTTATTTTGACTTCATTCCTGGATTATTTTTTTACAGTTTCTAAAATCTGCAACTGTTGCGTTACTTACATAAATTTTAGTTTAACCTTTTGATAACTGCTCACCGGATACTTCTCACTGAAATTATCCTCTTTCTCTTACAAAGAAAAGTTTTACTCCGAGAGGAGATAACTCTTTTATGGCTACCTGATAATGACTTATCTGATTCGGCTGTTTGAATTCCCCTGTCCTGAGATCCACTTCCGATATTTCGGGATTATCCATATGGTAATTTTCCATAAAGTTTATCACCAGTTCTCTGACAGGAGAATAAACAGGTTTCTCCTGTATTACATATCTGACTTTTTCAAATTCCTTCTCAAGTGCTACCACACAGAGGAGTCTTTCACGATATCCGTCTTCCCTGTCAATAAACCAGAATGCACAGTCTGAAGCGACATAAGTAGGGCCTATATGGGATCTGAATATGAGGTCTCTGAACCGTTCATATACATCTTCTGTGCCGTGATAGAGCTCATTATAATCTTTATCACCCTTCCATACCATGCTCTTCAGTTTGTTATTCGCTTCATAAAGACCGTAACTTAAATCCTGATTGCCTATCACTTCATATTTAGGTCTTCTTCCTTTTCCTGTCCAGGTAAATCTTGACAGAAAGTGTCGAAGATGCATGCCTTCAGGCCCGACTACTTCAGACATAGGGACAGTCCAGAAAAGGGGATGTCCGGAATCATGGGTATCCACTGCAAAGAGAACGGAAGAAGGAACTCCTCCTTCTGCAATGCTGGCCTTTATCTCTTCTTCCAGATCAAAGAGATAACGGACATAACCGGAATGCATTGTTGTAAGCATAGTATTCCCGAGAATAAGATCAAATCCGAGTTTTTTATAATCTTTTACATCACAGCCCATTCTTTCTGCCATGGCACCTGTGAATTTTTTATTTATCCTGGAAGCGCCCAGGACATCACTTAAAATCTGAGGTGTCATCCTGTCAGATACAGGTATATCCCATGACTCATTTACTGTTGAATCAAACACATGATCTACATAATCAAGCCTTACGTAGTCAAATTTATATCTCTTCTGAATATCGGGAAATACTCCTTTAAAGAATTCAACAGTATCTTCTTTAACAGAAGGTAAATTGTCTTCTTCCGGCACGGTATTAAAAGGAAGATTTGTATAAAACTTATAAGGTGTTAACATGCCGAAAGAATGTTCATGCTGGTCTTCACCTTTTGCGTCGAGATAGGTAAAATCAGGATGGTTATCGACAGTGTTGTAAAAATCAAATTCCGGCAGTCCCACTCCTCCCCATGTCTGGCTGGGAAGTGTCCAGAGACCGCTATCTATCAATTTTGTCGTAATTTCACTGTGAGCTTTCCTCAGGGTTTCAACACCGCAGGAAAGATCTTCAACTGTTTTCAGCTTATGTTCCTTCAATATTTTCCTGATTATTTTGTTGACTTCTTTCTGAATTTTCTCCTGCCCTTCTTCAGAAAGCATCTCTGTATGGGTTACTTCTTTATAAAGACCGGTTTTCTTTTTATCGAGCCTTATCCATCTGAAATGTTCCGGGTGTTCAAGAACTATTCTTGAAAACTGACTCGTATGAGGTTCAAGATCAAATCCTGCCGTTTTATTCAGTATGTGTATGGCATCCATAAGAAGCAGTAACTGTTCATCCGGTTCTATGCCGCCTTCGAGAAGCTCCGAAGAGAGCACATCTTTTGTTATTATCCTGAGACTGTCCACTGCATAAAGATTAGTAAGGGCACAGTCAAAAAAGGGAGAAAGGTGTATGGAATTTGCTCTTATAACAGGTATGAGCTTCATTGCATCCAGGAAATTTCCCGTAATATCCTGTTCTTTTCCCAGAGCTCTCACATTTATAAAACAGAAATCTGAATGATACATCCAGGAAGAATCTTCATAATGTTCTACAGGTGAAGAAACGCCGTCACTTGAAAATTTCCCCTGTCCCAGGGTAAGATAAAAATTACATATAACTCCGTCATCAATATTCAAAGCTTCAGAAGGAAGCATTTTGATATAATTTTTTGATGTGAATTCTTTTACCAGAGCTTCCGTTTTTTCTTCTATTTCTTTCTCAGTAAGAGTCTTTAAAGATTTTTTCAACGAAAGTTCTTTAAAGTTTGTCCAGTATTTTGGTAAATTACTCATTATTCAATTAAATTCCTTTCATAATAATTTTTTAGCTATCAGCATTTCTGATAGCTAAAATGTAAAATTCTAGAAAAATTTTATAAATCCTTTTTTAACCTGTATATCAGTATTAATGTGCCGTATAGTTATCAACCCCCAGAGTCTGTCCTCCGGGAGAACAATAACGGGGATAGTCTGTAGGTATACCAAGCATTACATGGTTCAAACCATTACAGTATATGGTATATCCTCTGGTAAGATTATTTCCTAAGTAACCATATTCAACACCTCTGTAGTTTACAGGTACAGATCTGATATATTTAGGTACAAGATCTTCCAGTTCAGGGGGTGGATGCTGATCTGCCGAATCTGCCATATATTGCTCAATAGATATAGCAACATTTCTCATATTACCCATACATGAAGCAAGGATAGCCTGTTCTCTTGCTCTTTGAACCCATGCCAGTGCAATCATTGCAAGAAAAGCCATGATTGCGATGACGATCATCATTTCCAGAAGAGTAAAACCCTGTATATATCTGTAATTTTTTTTCATAGTTTTTCCTCCTTATTTTTTTTCTTCAAATTATTTATAGCTATCGCCAGAGCAGAAGAAACATCCGAATTGGTTTCTATAGCCAGCCTGGCTTCAAGTTTTGGAAGATGATTTTTCAGTGAAAGTCTTGCCATAGTTTTTGCCGTAAAAATTCTTATTTTCTTTTCTTTATCTTCCAGAAGAACCGGTAGAAGAAGTGATAATCTGGAATTATCAATTAATTCCAGAGTTTCCAGTCCTTTTAATCTTATGTCTGCATATTCATTACGATTCTTCACCAGTTCAATTATCGGTTCTATAGATGCAGGAGATTTTATTTTTTTCAGAGCTTCCAGGGTATTGGCTCTGACAGACCAGTCACGATCTTTCATAAGCGGTAAAATGGCTTCCAGAGTGCTTTCCTTCCCTGTCTCGCCTATTACACGTACAGCAGTTGCCCTTACCATAGGATCGTTATCTTTCAGTTTTTCTATTAATGCATTGATCACACTATCTTTATCATTGCCTCTCAGGGAAAGTATGGATTTAATTTTAATTCCTGCGTCATTACTGTTCAATCCGCCAAAGAGGAATATATTTTTACCGAAATAATATGTGACACATATAATAATAAATAATGCCAGTATAGATATTTCAATATTTTTTTTATTTTTCTTCCACCACATTTCAGTTTTTTCATTATTCTTCTTATTTTTCGGAACTTCTCTTATACCTTTTGTCCTGTATTGAGTCAGACAGGATTTTTTGAATTCTATGGCATCTTTATTGCCAGGGTCTTTCTCTATAATATAATCCAGGCAGTTTATACTTTCCTTCACATTGCCCAGTCTGTAAAAACAGGAAGCTTTTTTACGATAAATTTTGAGATCTTCAGTAAGTTTTTCCAATTTTTCATAACTGATGATAGCTTCTTCAAGTTTATCCAATTTCTCCTCAATCTCAGCTCGTAACTCCCATGCTTTTTTATCTTTAGGATTTTCTTTGAGATATTTTTCGAAATATTCCAGGCTATTATTATAATCTCTATTTTTATAAAAATAATGCCCCTTTATGGCATATTCTACAAAATCCCCCTTACCTGCAATCTTCTCCCGTAACAGTTCAATTTCATCCTTTACATATTTCTTTTTATCCAGTTCAAAAAGAACTTCAATAGCTTCCAGAAAATTTTGCTGATTTATAAGAGTATCTACCCGTATCAGAGCAAGTTCGGTATTAAATTCTTCGTCTTCTCCGGAGGCGGGAAAATTTTCCTCTCTCTCAGCTGTATTGTCTTTATCTACAATACTCATAAACACACTCCTGTTTAAATAAAAGGGATTCTGCAAGGGGAACTTTCATAGCTATAATTATTATACCCATAAAGAGTAAACTTCAGTACAATTATTTTGTAAATTTTACAATTCATAATTCTTGACCGGTGAACGGTGACGGGTGGATTATTCCAATCATTCTACTGCGGTGAGAATAAATCTCTCGTTGACCGGATGGTTACAACGAAGAATGAGAAAGTATTCCTCTCTTCACCCTTCACGATTCTCATATAAATTTACAGATAAAAGATTGTTTTGTATCAATCAATAATATATAATATGTTGAAGAGTGAAGAGTGAAGGGAAATAGGCTTTATTAAACGGCAGGGTACATATATTTGAGTAATTCTCGCGTCACGCGTAACGCGTTACGCATCACGATTGAAAAAGAAAGAAGGGAGTTAAAATCAATAAAAATAGAATTATTTTAGGCGGTTTAAGCGCAAAAGAATTTTATCATCCTCAGGATAAATTTTATCTGGAAAAGGTCAAAGCAATCAAAGGGTTTGATCTTATTGTTTCAAAATTTTTTGAATATGGAATAGAAAAAATTTTTTATGTCGTTAATATTACAGATAACATAAAAATCAGTGAAAATCAGTTTCCGGAACTTCATAATATGATGCAGGAAGCAAGCCGTATTCTGGAAATACCTGCCCCTGAATTTTATATTGATCAAAACCCTGTAGTAAATGCCTATACTACAGGTGTGGAAAAACCTTTTATCTGTGTTACATCAGGCCTGATAGAACTGATGAGTGAAGATGAGATTATGGCAATAATAGGCCATGAACTCGGTCATATAAAATGCGGTCATATTCTTTATCAGATGGTTGCCCGGTGTTTAAAGCCTCTTTTTGAAATTATCAGTTCCATGACTTTTGGCCTGGGGAAATTTGTAGGCGTAGGACTTGAACTTGCTCTGCTTCAATGGTCAAGGAAAGCGGAATTATCTGCAGACAGAGCAGGTTTACTTACTGTGCAGGATCCTGAAGTAATGATGAATGCCCTTATGAAACTGGCGGGAGGAGCTTCGTCTCATCTTACTAAAATTAACCGTGATGCCCTTTTGAAACAGGCTGAAGAAGCACAGGCTATAGACTCAAAAGATGATGTAAAAGGTTATATAGAAAGAGCCGGTAAATTTCTTATAAATGTTTTCAGAACCCATCCTTTCCCGATTATCAGAACAAAAGAAATTCATGACTGGTCCAGAAGCGGTGAATATGATAAAATTTTGAGAAGAGAAACAAAAGTATCAGGAGAAGATGAAATTTCATGTCCGAGATGTGGCTGCAAAAATTTAAGAACCTTTACATTTTGCGAGAAATGCGGTCTCAAACTCTGGGCTTAGTACCGCAACAGGTAAATTGGTACCAAAAAAATATGGAACACGCTCCTGTCCCTGCCCGGGCTCTGGAGGAAAAGATATGCCGTATTAAAAGAGAGTTGTAAATTATATAGACGCAAAATATTAACAGTCTGCAAAACCAGTTTGCCACGCAACAGGATCATATCTTTTCCGGAAGAGTCCGGGCAGGGACAGATTTTAGAAATGGGCATGAACTTATCTGGAGCGGTAATCAGAGGTTGTAAAAAAATAACCATAGCGACCCGTGACAGGATTACAATAACCGTAATTTGTCAGAGTTATTTTCTGTAGCTATCAGCGGCCAGCTGTTATATAATTTCCGTAAAATCCGAATGATGACTGATGAAGACTTTCGGAAAATTAACAAATTTGTAACATCTTCATGTATATTTTTATTGTTTAAAACTTCTTTATAATATATAATTAGTACGGGAAATTTTTTTGTATCGGGAGGTTTGCTTTATGATAGGAAATAAAAATATAGATCCAAACCAGTTTTTAATATATACTCCCCCTGTAGCAACTGGAAAAAATATCAAACAAACAACTATTACAGATGAAAAAAAAGGGGTTAACCCGGAAGATTTAAATAAAAATTTAAAAAGCATGACAGATTTTTATCAGAAGGATGGAATAAATTTTTCTGTTATAGCAGAAGAAGGAGAAAAGAATATAAAAAAAGCAGGGGAATCTCTTTCTCAGAAGACTCTCGCATGTATGGAGGGAGAAAAAGATGCCCATGTAGAAGAGAAAAAGCAGATAAACCTGAATGAAACGAAAAAAACAACTGCCAGAGGCTCTGAGCCAGAAACAGAATCTGCTCAATTGAAAGACGAATACTCCTTTGAAGAGTTAACTGCTCTTCGTTCCAGAACAAAAGATGATTACGGTAAAGGCCTTATAAACAATAAAAATGAAAATCTCTTCCAGCACCTTGCTGAAAAAGAAAAAGACGGCACAATAACACCTGAAGAAAAACACATACTGGAACTGGCATCATGGCAGAGGGCTCAGGATTTAGAAGGTAAGGTTAAAAAAGGTAAAAGCCTTTCTTCCGAAGAATCGACATGGCTTTCAGCAAACCAGGGTAAATACAGAGGAAAAATATCAACAGAAGACCGTGAACTTCTGACACAGAGAAGCCAGGAATTTGCCTGTGAACTTGTAGATAAAAAATCTGACAGTGTAAAACCTGACTCGATTCAATCAGACATGTTCTACTATCTCGCTCTGGACAAAAAACATGAACCCAAGGTAGATTCTATAGACCAGATAAGAGGACATATATTCCGGGAACTGTCACAGATGGTGAGCAATAAAGATATACTGGGATGTGGCTTAATAAAAGAGGATGAAGCTCTTTTAATTATGAAAGAATCAGAAAAATTTACAAAACTTTACACAGAAGCCTATCCTGACGCAGCTCCACAGGAAGTGTTCAGACTTGTAAGAGATAATGCCAGAAAGCTCGCCTATCAGACAGAAAGAGATAAAAGTGTTTTTTCCGGAAGTGACCATGGTACAAGACATATACTGGAAGGAAATATGTACATGGCTGACAGAATGATTGAACGTCTCGGCGATAAACTGACTGCAAAGGATAAAGTCCTTATACATCAAATCATTATAGATCATGATATAGGTTATACTGTAGGTGTGGCACAGGCAAAAGAAAGTTTTGATGCTTCCAAGGATCATCCTCTTTTCAGCACTAAATTTGTAGAAGCAAATAAAGATTATTACATACAGAAATTTGGCGAAGACGGTTATCAGATGATAAGAGACGGTATTCTGATGCACAGTTATCCGAAATCCGAATATAATACCCCCGCAGATCCTGTAAAAGGATTTAACCCTGACATAATCCGTTCCATTACATCTACAGTGGATGCTCTCGGAGTAACTGCAGAAACAAAATGTCCTGCCTTTTTCAGAAAACCTGAAGTAGTAAAAATTCTGCAGAAAGTCCAGTTAAATGCAGATACTCACGGAGGTAAAGTTTCACCGGCTGATCTGGCCAGATACAAAGAAGAACTCAGAGCCATTGCAGATGAAGAAACAGATACATTCAGAAGAAATTCCTATTATGATGCCATTAACAATCAGTTCAATCCCACAACAGTCGAGATGACACTGGGCCAGTATACAGGCGTATTGAACGATATAACTTTTGCGGAGAAAAATGGCAAATTACTGCCTGTAGTGGATATGGGTATATCTGAAACACAGGCTGTACTCGGTAACCTCTTCGGTGATCAAATGTCTACAAGGGCCTTTGTGAAAGCTATGGAAGATTTTGGTATACCCAGAAGTGCCCTTGCCGATATGGCAAAGAAAATAAGAGATGCGAGAACACCTGAAGAAAGACAGGCTATCATAGAAACTTTGCGATATGAAAGCGATAAGGCAATATTCAGATTTTCTCCTCATACAACATTTAGCTATGAATCAGGATACATACATAAAACCTTTGAAGAGCTGAAAGATACCTCTGTTCGCGGTGATATAAGAGAATTAACAGAAAGTCTGGCCAGCCCTTCCGCAAGAACTCCTGAAAATATATCTGCCATTATAACGGAATTCAGACGTGATATTGCAGAAAGTCACAGTCATGAAACAGCGAAAGAGTTCTTTGACGGCCGTTTCAAAACTGCAAAAGAATTCAAGCAGCTTCAGGCAGAACTACAGGCAAACATCGGTGACAGTGCAGCATTTGACGCAACATTAAAAAAATTACAGAGTCTTACAACAAAAAGGGAAAGAGAATTTATGGGTATTAAAAGGTAAAACAATTATGATAAAAGAAATCTTTACCAGGGAAATAGAACTTTACAATGAACTAATAGAGTGTCTGAAAGAAATCGGAGATTTCAGATTAAATTTTCAGAGTCCCGGCGAAAGTCTTGCCTTCTTAATAGAAGAAATAAAACATAAAAACCCTGAAAGCTGGGAAGAAGATGTTTTTTCCCTTATTGAAGAAATAAGAGAATTAAATCTTACAGAAGGTAAAGCAGGTGTAACATGGTTTCTTACCAGGTATATAAATTCTGTGTATGTTAATTTTTTGGACAGAAGAAAAGAAAAATTTACACATGATAAAAACACACTGGAAATAATAGAAATCATGAAAGAAATGACACAGTTAAGTACGGAGTTTGCCCGTAAATCCTACGAAGACGGACAGGCTGTAACATTCGGCGGAATTTCCGGAGATTATATACCGGAGTGGTATAAAGTCGTGAAAAGTGAAGAGTGATGGGTGATAGGTGAGCAGGGGCGTTAAAACGCCGGGGTGAGATACGCATCACGCATTACGCATCACGTATTACGAACCGCCCGTCACAGGTCATGAAAAGATTATATCTATTAACTATCTCGACTCAGTAGAATGAAAAACTCGGTAACCGGAGGATTAAAATAAATGGATTTACACAGACGGGATTTCCTAAAAAAAGCAGGCAAAGCAGTTCTCACCGGCGCAGGATGGACTGCAGTTTCTTTGTTCGGATTGAATTCTGCCGGATGCGAAGGATACGGCTGGTGTACGAGCAGTTGTACAAACTGTACGTCTTACTGTAAAAACTGCACCGGTTGCACAGGATGCACGAGTTCCTGCACGTCAACATGCACATCAGGCACAGGAAGTACAGGCATTAAAACAAAAATTCAGCTTTTACTTTCCGGCTGGGGATTTATAAATAATGTGTCTTACAAAGTCACGGCAAAAAGTGAAAGCCAGGAAATACTCAAAGATACGGATGATACATCTTTCGGCCAGTGGTCAGGCGCTCATGATTTCCAGGGAATTCTTACAGTGGAACATAAATCTTCAGAACAAATTTCCCTGGAGGTAAAAAGGGATATCATAGCAGATCCGAAACTTACGGAAAAAGTCACAAAAACCTTCACTACATCTTCTACAACTTATAATATTTCTATCGATTATTTTCCCGTTGGAGTATATTTCAGCGTTAAAAGTAATGTTACAAATACTCCTGTAGGCACGGTAAATGTCACAATAAAAGATGAGGCAGGTAATACTGTCGTATCGGATATAACAGATACAAACGGATTAATAAAAT
>JBEHWP010000124.1:0-11190 GCA_040217665.1 Vulcanimicrobiota bacterium | reverse complement strand
CTGCATTTTTCTTTGCCGCTATCATAGAACATTTCTGTATCAGGCCCACATGGGCCGGACGGCCCTGCAGGCCCCCACCAGTTCTGTTTTTTACCGAAAAAGTAAATTCTGTCTTCCGGTATGCCGACTGATTTCCATATGGAGAAAGCTTCTTCGTCTTTCGGAGCATCACTGTCTCCTCCAAATACTGTAACAGATAGTCTTTCAGAAGGAAAGCCGAGTACTCCTGTTAAAAAATCATAACTCATTTTTATGGCTTCTTCTTTGAAATAATCACCCAGTGACCAGTTGCCGAGCATTTCGAAAAATGTGAGATGTATTGTGTCGCCTACTTCATCTATATCATCTGTCCTGAGGCATTTCTGGCAGTCTACAAGCCTTTTGCCTGCCGGATGTGTTTCGCCTTTTAAAAAAGGCACAAGAGGATGCATGCCTGCAGTAGTAAACAGCACTGTAGGATCATTTTCCGGAATAAGAGGTGCTCCGGGAATTTCGGCATGATTTCTTTCTTTGAAAAAATCTATATATTTTCTTCTTAATTCTTTTGCTAACATGTTAAATGCAACTCCTTTGATAAATATTTCAGAGAACCGGATAAGATTTTATTTAAAGCTTTATTTTACGCCATAAAAAATGAATTTTCCTTTACGCTTAAATTAAAGGGGATAAAATCTGAATTATTATACATGTTATAAGCTTATAATGCAATAAGATTGTATAAAAATCACATTCAATTCAATAAATCTATAATTAGTGAATAGTGAATGGTAACTAACAGGCATGACCGTATCGGTCACAACCAAATATGAAAATGAATAGACAGTGGAGCATAAAACTTCATCATTTTCATAAATAAATGCCTTGTTTTATTGATTGCATGTTATTACACCCTTTTTATATATACAATTTATACACTTATATTATATGTTATAAAAAGGTATACATCAATTATGTATAATGAAAAATAATAAGGTCTATAAATTGTCAGAGCTTCCCTGCAGGCCATTTAAATAAGGTTTATAATTATCCATACATAATGACCTCGTAATGCGTAAAGTTTAATGCGTGATGCGCTGGGATTAAACCCGTCGCGTTACGCGTCACGACGACTTGAATTCTAATAAGTTATGAAATACACTATAATCTATAAAAACTGAAAAATCCTCCTGAAAAAATAATTAGAGGGAATAAATTTTCATTCTTTGCGACTATTGAGAAAATCATAAAGGAGGAATTTTATTATGAATAAAATTTTAAAGATTTTCTTGATTACCATTATCATTTTGAGTTTTGCCTCTGCATCAATAGCACAGGAGCAGGGCAAACAGGGACAGGTTACTGTGCCCCTGGAGCAGTTTCTGCAGCTTATGAATAAAAACAATAAACCTGCTCCGCCCTCTGTGCCCCCTCCCCCTGTAACTCTCGTATTCGGCACTGCCGATCTCTCTGTTACGGCAGGGAAGGATTCTCTTAAAGTTAAATGCAACACTATGTTCAGTTCTTTTCATGGCGGATGGAATGAAATTTCCATTATAGGTACACAGGCAGCTCTTAATGAAGTAAAGGTAGACGGTGCCGATATGCCAGTATATACAAAAGACGGAAAATATACAATTATCCATAAAGGTGCCGGCAGACACAGTCTTGCCTTTACCTATCTTGTTTCTTCAAAAAGATCCGGTAATACTACTGTTTCCACCCTGCTCCTTCCCCCTTCTTCTTCATCCAATCTGAAGATTTCAGTACCTTCTACAGGCATAAATATACAGGTCAATCCTTCCATGGGAGGAGCAACTTCTGTAGAAGAAAACAGAAGTATTTTTAAAGGAACTCTCCCTGCTGGTGATTCGGCACAGGTGTCCTGGTCTCTTACAACGGCAACCGGTAATAAAAATACTCAGGTAAATGTAAAACCCAGAATTTATGCCGCTGTGAATCACCTTGTTTCTGTCAGTGTCGGCGCAGTTCAGATTGTCAGTCAGATAAATCTTTCAATAGTCCGGGGCAAATCAGATAGTTTTTACTTTCTTGCACCGAAAGATGTGGAAATTCTTGAAGTAAAAAGCGATAAACTTCAGACATGGACTATGGAAGAGGGAAAGAACGGGAAAAATATCAATGTCATACTTACTGAAAAGGCAGAAGGTAATGTACAGGTAACGGTTGTCAGCGAAAAACCTCTTAAAAATATTTCTTCTGTCTGGACTGTGCCTTTCCTTCAGGTTACAGGTGCAGAGCAGGAAAAAGGATTTATTGCCTGTGAAGCTAAAACAAGTCTTGAAATGAAATCAACAGAAGAACAGGATGTAAACAGGATAGATGTAAAAGAACTTCCTGCTGCTCTTGACAGTATGGCAACAAGTCCTGTAATTCTTGCCTATCGCTATTACAAACATCCTTTTGTACTGTCAGTAGAAACGGAAAAACATGAAGAACTGCCTGTACTGTCTGCCACAGTAGACAGTGCCCAGGCAATAACCTTTGTCAACGATGAAGGTGTTGCACTTACAAAGGTAATATATCAGATGAAAAATAATCTGAAACAGTTTTTACAGATAAGGCTTCCGGAGGGAGCAGAGATTATGAATGCTTTTGTATCAGGTTCCCCCGTAAAGCCTGTGAAATCGTCTGATAGTAAAGATAACAGAACAGTTCTCATTCCTCTCAGAAAATCGGAAGCAGGACAGAATTCTGCTCTTAATTCCTTTGCAGTGGAAGTATCCTATAAAAGTAAAAGCGGAGGTTTTTCTTTCCTTGGCAGTAAATCGGAAATTCTTCCTTCATGTGATGTACAGATATCAGAATATTACTGGACTGTCTATTTACCTGAAGATAACAGGGTAATAAGTTTTGGAGGTAATATGAAAAGAAGTGGAGGTACTGTATCACACGGATTGACAGGAGGTAAATTAAAGGCACAGCAGGATGAAGCCTATGATAAAGAGATTGCCGAAAAGATTGCCCCTTCTGCGGAACAGGTAATGAAAAAAGAAGACAGACAGCAGGCTATGGTACAGAATTTTACAGCTGTAAGTGTGGCAGATAATTCAGGTAGAGTTTCAGGTGTTTTACCTGTAGAGTTATATATACCTCAGAGCGGACAGGTATTTACCTTCAAAAAACTTCTTATGGAAGAAGGTAAGAATCCTGCCATAAGTTTTATTTATACAGGTAATTTTTTCCTCTCCATGTTTTGCTGGGCTTTCTTACTGGCTTCTCTTTATATGGTCATCAGACTCAGAAATCAAAAAATTACGAGGATTAAATTATTACCCCTTCTGATAGTATTTTTAGTAAGTTTTCTTGCAGGTAAGAGGGTTCCGGAAATGTTTTCCTTTACATTGACAGGTATAATTCTGGGTCTGTTATATCTGTTCCTTACATCTGCATTCAGGAATAAAATAGTGCCCTTCTTCAGAGCAGGACATCGGAGTGAGTCTTTAAATATATAAGTCGTGATGCGTAATGCGTAATGGGTTGTAAAACCTCACGTATCAGGCTTTCCGTAAGAAGTAAAAGAAAAAACTGTCATTGCAAGCGAAGCGAAGCAATCCCATCATTACAGCAGAAACCGGTGGGATTGCTTCGCCTGCAATGACAAAATGCGTAAGTCCTGTTATAATATATGAGTCGGGTTATGGTGACGCATGACGCATTACGCATCACGTATTACGACTAAATAAAGAAGGGTTGTATACATTATGGACATTGTTGATTTAATGAAACAGGCTCTGAATATCGGTGCCTCTGACTTGCATCTTGTCGTGGGGATACCGCCGAGTATAAGGATTGACGGACAGATTGGTTTCCTTGAAGAAAGGGAACTGACACATGATGATATACAGGGCCTTATTTACAGCATTCTCCCTGAAGAAAAAAGAGAAAGATTTGAAAAAGATTGGGAATTGAATTTTTCTTTTTCCAATCCTGAAGTAGGTCGTTTCAGGGCATCAATATATTATCAGAAAGGTCATGTAGAAGGGGCTTTCCGGTTGATACCTCTGGAAATAAAAAATCTGGCTCAACTGGGACACCCTCCCGTTGTGGCCAACCTGTCTTTAAAACCAAATGGTCTTGTCCTTGTAACAGGACCTACAGGTGTGGGGAAAACTACAACTCTGAATGCCATGATAGATCTTATCAATACACAGAGAAAAGTAAGGATAATAACCATTGAAGATCCTGTTGAATTCATGCACAGACATAAAAACAGTATAGTCATACAGAGAGAGATTGATACTGATACCCGTAGTTTTAACAATGCTCTTGTAAATGCTCTGAGACAGGACCCAAATGTTATATGTGTCGGTGAAATGAGAAACCTTGAAACAATATCTACTGCACTCACTGCGGCAGAAACAGGTCATCTTGTATTGAGTACTCTTCATACGTCAGATGCTGCTACGACAATAGACAGAATCGTTGATATTTTCCCCCCTTATCAACAGGGACAGGTAAGGGTTCAGCTTTCCCAGTGCCTTCAGGGTATAATTTCCCAGCAATTAATTCCTCGAATAGACGGCCCCGGAAGAATCCTTGCACTTGAAGTTCTGGTCGCTACTTCTGCCATAAGAAATCTTATAAGAGAAGGCAAGACAAATCAGATAGAAAATATGATTACTACAGGAAAAGATTATGGTATGGTTACAATGGATAACTTCCTGAAGAATCTCTGTAAAAAAGGAATTGTTGACAAAAATATAGCTGCAGCAAGAGCAAAAAATCCTCTTATTTTCGAGGATTTACATTAGATTTTTTTTATTGTTACTCATTGAAAATAAGCCGATTTTAAGGTAAAATAAAATTGAGGAGATTACCATAGATTATAGTTGATATCAATTCCGTTCTTCCTTACGTGTTGCGAAATAAGAGCGGGATAATATGAAACGAAGGAATGCCAATTTATTAATTGTCTCTTTCCTCCCGTCACGCGTTACGCGTCACGATTAATATATTTGAGACAGTTATTTAACTGCCATTCCTGACTATAACATATAGCTTTAATATGGGAGGTGTATTTATGAAATCCGAAATTTTTGACGGAGGAGGTTCCTTTGAAAATCTTTTCTGGACCGGTCAGGATTCTTCAAGAGAAGCTCCCAGGGGAACAACAGATCAGAGAATGGAAATTACAGAAGCCATAGATAAAAAGAAAAAGGAAGAAGAAGAGAAAAAACGGAAAGATGGATTTGTTCTTACCCAGGAGGGAGACATACTGTAATTATGAAAGAAGCAATGTATTATGAGAGATTAAATGACAGTAAAGTCAGGTGCAAACTCTGTCCTTTTAATTGTACCATAGAGGACGGACATACAGGAGTATGTAAAGCCAGGAAAAATATAGACGGAACATTATATTCCTTGATTTACGGACAGTATACGGGGTCACCTTTTGATCCGATAGAAAAAAAGCCTCTCTTTCATTTCTATCCAAACTGGAAAATAATGTCTCTCGGTACACTGGGCTGTAATTTTGCCTGTGAATTTTGCCAGAACTGGTCATCAAGTCAGGCTCTTGCAGAAATGGGAGAAAAAATACTTTCTACCTTTACAAAGTCTATTACGCCGGAAGAAGCAGTGCATATTGCAAAATCTACTCATGACAGGGGCAATATAGGTATTGCTTATACTTATAATGAACCTCTTATAGGATATGAATATGTTTACGAAACAGCAAAACTTCTTAAAAAAGAAGGCCTTAAGAATGTACTGGTTACAAATGGCTATATAAATCAGGAACCCCTTATGGAATTACTGCCTTATATAGATGCCATGAATATTGATATAAAATCAATAAACAATGACTTTTATGTAAAACTCTGTAAAGCCAGACTGGAACCTGTACTTGAAACTTGTAAAAGAGCTTCTGAAAACTGCCTGGTAGAGATTACCAATCTCGTAATACCCACTCAAAATGACAGTGATGAGGAACTGGAAAGACTTACTGACTGGATAGCTGACAATCTTGGCCCCCATACACCTTTACATTTTTCGCGATACCATCCAGATTACAAACTTACCATAAAGGCAACTCCTGAAAAAACACTTGTAAAAGCTATGGAAATAGCCAGGAAAAAATTGAACTATGTTTATATAGGAAATATATGGGGAGTCGATGGTGAGAATACAAAGTGTCCTTCCTGCGGTAAAGTCGTTATAGGGAGGAGCGGTTATATGCTCACATGTTATGAAATAAATGATGACAGTAAGTGTAATTTTTGTGGTACCAGTATACATATAATCGGTACATGTGGGGAAGATTAGTTTTTTACTGATATAGGAATTTTCATTTTTTATGGCGTGAAAGTTAGATTTATACAGGTGTCAGGTGCCAGGTGATGGGTGATGGGTTAAGAAGAAGCAGAATCCAGCACCTGAAACTCTGAGAGATTTATTAAATTTCATTTATATGTAAAAGTACCTGTCATTTTTAAACACAATCTTCTATTGCTATAATGAGCATATTTATGGTATAATTCCAGAATGAGTATTTTTTTATTTATTACAGGAAATAGCTTTATATGAAATCTTCAGATAACAAAGAAGATATTAATTCTATGACTGAACATAGAGGAGCTAAAAATCTCCTTCATAAACTTGAAGACGGAAATATCTCTCTGGATTACAGTAATCTTCTGATCAGTGCCATGGGGCACTGGCTTTCTATCAGCGCTTTTTCTATGTTAGAAGATCTCTTTGAAGACGGTATTATAGGGCCGGGAAAAATTTCCGATCATATCGGAGATGCTCTGGAGCTTATGTTTAAAGAATTTAAATCTTCTATGAAAAAGCAAACCTATGTTATTCAGGGCTCAGAAGAAATCCCTTCAAATCAATGTATGTCTCTTATAGAAAATATGAAGAAAAAGGGATGTCGTTTCTTTGAAAATTTGATTTTTTCTATCTTTGAAGAACCGCTGGAACTGACGACAGAAGAACTGGTTAAAAGACTTTCCTGTGGAAAAAATATTAGAAATCTTGACGTTGTAACAGGTGACGGTCACGGTCATTCAATTTTTAATCTGGAAGATCTTGAAAGTATTAATAAATACGGACTTCCGAAAACTGAAAAAGAATTTCTCGAAGATGAAGTTCTCAGTAAATTAAAAGAGAAAAATATAATAATAGAACAGGAAGAAGAAATAAATACTCATCTCTGTGATATATCTATAGGGCAGTATCTTGATAACGGGGGAAAGCTCTTTATTAAAGGGAAAGAAGGAGTTACTTACGAACTTAGAAACAGGGATCATCTATGGGAAATAGAACCGGAATTAATGGCGAAAAATAGAGATGAATTCCTTGGTATGCCGAATTATACCAATCTGGTAATGAAAAATGATTGAATATTTATAAATAATTATATGCTTAAATAACCTCGTAATGCGTAATGAGTATCGCGCATCACGTATCACTAAAATTCGTACCGTCTGTTACGAATGCGGAAAGGACTGTAATTACATCAATTCTCTATTAATTTTAATTTTAATTATAATAACTCTTGTATTTATTATTGCTTATCTTATACGTCTGACTTTTATTATAGTGTCTTTAACTAAAAAAGAAGATAAAACAGTACATACTCCTTCTGTTAATAATGAACCGAATAACAATATACTGGCTATCCTTGAAGAAATTCGAGAAGGGTCTCAGAGAGTAATGAAGAAGTCGGAAAAATTCACTTCCATGACAGAGGAATTTGATAAACAGATTTCTCTGTGTATACAGAAAGTTGGGATAAGTTCTTCATCATCATCTGACGGCTCAACTGACGTAGCGTTTGCTCTGTTGAACAAGCAGGGAGACGGAATCGTCATAGCATTTAATAAAAATAACCTGTCCGTAAAGCCTTTAGAAAAGGGACATTCCCCCGGAAAACTTACTAAAAAGGAAGAAGAAGCGATAGATTCGGCATTAAAGTAATGAGTATATATCAGGCAATTGTTTTAGGTATAATCCAGGGGGTTACGGAATTTCTTCCTGTAAGCAGTTCTGCCCATTTACTTCTGACCAGATGGTTTCTCGGCTGGCCTGAAGTAGATATTTCATTTGATATAGCCCTTCATGTAGGAACTCTTATCAGTATATTATGGTATTTCAGGGTGAAAATATGTTCTCTCTTTAAAGGTTTTTTTGATTCAATTAAAGAAAGAACGGTACAGGGAGATCCTTACAGAAAACTTTCGTGGCTTTTTATTCTGAGCTGTATACCTCCCGGCATAGCAGGAGTGTTTTTTGAGGATATTATAACAGATTACCTCCGATGTCCTCTTGTTTCGGCTTTTAACCTTATTCTTATAGGTGCTCTTCTTTTCTATGTTGAGAGAAGACAGGCAGGGAATAGGAAACTTGAAGATAGCAATATAAAAGATGCTTTTTTTATTGGTATTGCAGAAACACTGGCTCTGGCACCGGGTGTTTCCAGATCCGGTATAACAATAACTGCCGGATTATTCCGGCGTATGTCCAGAGAATGTGCTACAGAATTTTCTTTTCTTATGGCGATTCCAGTGATAGGAGGAGGGGCTGTTTTTCAGTTCCTTCATCTGCTAAAAAATAGTAATGAATTTATTAATCTACCTTTTATTCTTGGTATGATTGCATCTATCATTTCAGGATATATAGCTATTAAATATTTACTTCGTTATTTGCAAAAAGGTAATTTTTATCCCTTTGTTTATTACAGATGGCTTCTTGGTACAGTCATAATAATTGTTTATCTTTTAAGTTTATAGACTTACGGAAGCATTTTCTTATCTTCCAGATATTTATTGGTATATTCAGTTATATAAGGTATACTGAAAGAGGAACCCTGGTAGGCGCTGTAGGCACAGAAAATACCACCTATAATACCTCCGTACATTACGGCCTGAGACAGTAATGATACGATATGAGCCAGAAAAGGACCTATAAGAGGTAAGCACCCTGAGATGAAAGCAATAAGATTAATACCTATTATTATAAAGGAAAGAATAATCCATAAAAATATAGCATGATAGCTATGAAAGCGGCAATAGGCATCTTTTTTATTATCACCGAATAGATTGTATATGGAAAAAAATAATCCTATATAGGGAATATAGCAACATGCAGCAGAACTGGTATTTTTCTGCTCCTTATCATTCATAAATAAATCGCCTTCTCAATTAAAGAGTTATTTGTTTGCCTGCTCCCTGGCCATATCGGTAAGTTTTGGTATAACCATTTCTTCTCCTGTTGTATAGATTTTATAGGCATAATACAGACTGTATATTCCGGGGATAATTCCAAGACAGAAGAGAAAAGATGTAACATAAATAACAATACCCAGATATAGAGATTGCCATCCATGAAATCTGCAGGTCGGATCATCTTTTTTATCACTCAGAAATAGAGTATAAAGAGATACCCACAGAGGGAAAACATAGTTTAATGTTAAAAGCAATCTGTTATTTTCATTCATAAAACATTTCTCCTTTAATAGTTCTTTCTTTAATAATTCAACTTTATCCTCTTTAACCCTTTAACTATTTAAATATTTTTTTCAGACTTTCCAGAATATATTCTCTGTCTTTTTTATATATCAATGTCCTCAGATCCAGCATTACCTGTTCTTCCTCTATTCTCGAATAAACAGGCGGACATAACCTGTATAATTTTTCCTGAATTTTTTTCGCCCCTTCCGGAGATTTTATGGCAATCATAAATGTGGCCATGGTAAATCCCGGAAATGTTCCGCCTCCTATTTCAGTAAGCCCTTTCCGTAAACTTATAGTGTATTCAGGCGATTTTATAGAATCAATCTGTTTAAGGAGTTCTTCTCCTTTGCTTTTTAATTCTTCATTGTTTGTAGTGATCATGTTGATCAGAGGAATGTCTGGTATATCTGAATATAAATACTCTTCCAGGGTTGCTTCCAGAGCGGCAAGAGTCATTTTATCAGGTCTTAAAGCTCTCATCATAGGATCCTTTTTTAATGGTTCTATATATGCTTTTTTCCCGAGTATGATACCTGCCTGAGGGCCGCCGAATAATTTATCTCCGCTGAAGGCAATTATATCTACTCCTGCCTTTATGGACTCAATAACATTTAATTCATGTTCAAAACCGTAAGGTCTCAGATTTATCATAAGTCCGTTGCCCTGATCGTAAAAGAGAGGGATCTTTTCTTTCTCTGATAGTTTGACCAGTTCTTCTATTGATACTGAAGAAGTGAAACCTATTATTTTATAATTACTCGTATGTACTTTCAGTAACATGCCTGTACCTGCACTTATTGCTTTTGTATAATCTTCAATATGTGTCTTATTTGTCGTGCCGATCTCTATCATATGACATCCGCTTCTTTTCATAACATCAGGTATTCTGAAACCTCCCCCTATTTCTACCAGCTCACCGCGGGATATTATAACTTCTTTACCTTTTGCAAGTTTTTCCAGAATCAGATAAACTGCAGCACTGTCATTGTTAACTACTACCCCTGCTTCTGCTCCTGTGAGCTCTGTAAAAAGTTCTTCTACCCTTTTGTGCCTTGACCCCCTTTTACCTGTTTCATCTATTTCCAGAGTGCAGTAACTATGGAGGATTTCATCGAGTCTTTTTATTGCTCTTTTACATAATGGTGTTCTGCCAAGATTTGTATGGAGTGGCACACCTGTAGCATTTATAGCTCTCCTGAGTCCTTTTCTGTCATATGTTTCCAGTTCCTCTGTTACATGCAGATATATATTTTCTACAGAACAATCTATTAATCCGTTCTCCGATTTATATGTTTTTCTTAACATATCTAAATAATCCCTTGATACTTTAAGGAGTAATTTTCTCGGATAAATTTGATTTAATTCTTTAAATTTTTCTGTGGAAAGTAATTTTTCCAGTGATGGTATATTGCGAAAAAAGTCTTTTTTATCTTCTTTATTCATTTTTTATCACCTTTATTATAATTAATAATTTGCAGATTGGACAAAATAATGGTATAATTTAAAAAATATGGAGGAGGTAATAGATTTGATTGATAAATTATTGTTCTCAACAGCGCATTTCATAAGTAAATTCCTTAAGTTTACTACAGGCCAGTCAGATAGCCTTCCTGTAGACAGGATCATTCGTGTGTTAAAATTCTTTCTCCTTTTTTTGATCCTTACCGGCATATTTATGCCATGTCTGTTACCGGTCCTGGTTGTACCGATAATAATCACAATAGTATTGATT
>JBEHWP010000123.1:0-11246 GCA_040217665.1 Vulcanimicrobiota bacterium | reverse complement strand
TGACCCTTTCTCCGGAAAATGCTATTGAAACTATGGATGGTAAGGTTGAAATAATCTTTAATAACAGGAGCATTATTAAAGTTGCTCCGTTCAGTTATGTGGAATTTATTAAAGACGGAGCAGAGCACACACTGAAAATTTTTCTGTCAAAAGGAAACCTTCTGTGCAGTATAGTAAATGAAGGTATCTGTAAAATAGGAGAATTGATAACAGATACTGCCAGAATCTCTACAGGAGAGTCGGAGTTTCTCCTTGAGGTAAACGGTGAAGAAGGTAAGGGATTTTCTTCTGCTCTTACTGTAATTAAAGGAGAAGCCCTGTTCTATAATGAGTTCGGAACTGTTTCTGTTATGGAAGGAAATATGTGTGAAGTAAATTTTGATCTCCCTCCTCTGGAATTAAAAAATCTCTCGGAAGAAGAAAAATTTCTTCTCTCATGTTCCCGGAGATATGCTCCTTCGGAATTGAAAAGAATTACCGGTGAGGAAATATTTGAGAAAGCAAAATGGTCTGATTTTTAATGATTACTCTTGAAGGTACAGTACAGAATATTATTTTTCGAAACGAAGCCAGTTATTATACTGTCGCCCGTATTGAACAAAATAAAAGCAATGATAAGAATTTGATAACAGTTGTAGGTACATTCCCTTCAATCAGTACAGGCAGAACCTGTATTTTTCATGGAGACTGGGTTGTTCATAAAACCTACGGAAAACAGTTTTCTGTTTCTTCTTATGAAGAAATACTCCCTACAAGTAAACATGGAATAGAACAGTATCTTTCCAGTTTTATAAAAGGTATAGGCCCTGCAACAGCAAAGAAACTTGTAACACATTTCGGTTCTGCCGTTTTTGACGTAATAGAAGAAAATCCGGAACGATTGAGGGAAATAAAGGGAATAAAGAATATAAAGAAAATTATCGCTTCCTTTTCGGAACAGAGAGAGATAAAGAATGTAATGACTTATCTCTCAGGCTTTGACATACCTCCCAATACATCTGTAAAGATTTATAAAACCTATGGTATGTCCTGTATAGAAATACTTAAATCAAATCCCTATCAACTTGCAGAAGATATATGGGGAATAGGTTTTAAGATTGCCGACAGGATAGCCAGAAAAATGGGACTCCCCGAAGATTCACCATACCGTATAGCTGCCTGTATTACCTATAAACTGCAGGAAGCTACCGGTAACGGACATATATTTCTGGAAATGGATAACCTTATAGAAGTAACTGCAAGGGATCTCTGTATCTCCAATATACCTGTTGAGAAAATACTTCTGGAAATGGAACGAAAAGAGAAAATAATAGTTGAAGAGGGACGTCTGGTATTTTTAAAGGGTCTTTATACCCTGGAATGCAATATAGCTAAAAGGTTAAAATATTTCAGGGAAATTCCTCCTTTAGATGGGCCGTCAAAAGAGGAAATTCTTTCCATTCAGCAACTTATAGAAATAGACCTTTCTGATAGCCAGAAAGAAGCGCTTTTTGAGGCTTTTGCCGAAGGTATGTTGATTATTACAGGAGGCCCCGGTACGGGAAAGACTACAATATTAAAAACCATTATACTCAGAGCAGAAAAACTGGGATTATCTTTCTCACTTGCCGCCCCTACGGGAAGAGCAGCAAAAAGACTTGCTGAGACAACGGGAAGGGATGCCATGACAGTTCATCGACTTCTCGGCTATATTCCCGGTGAGAATACCTTTCTCCACAATGAAGAAGAACCTCTGAAAAAAGATCTTATAATTGTCGATGAAGCATCTATGCTGGATATATATCTTTTTTATTATCTTTTAAAAGGAATGTCTCATAATACAAGGCTTATACTTGTAGGTGATGTAGATCAACTGCCATCCGTAGGGCCGGGTAATATATTATTTGATCTGATTGACAGTAAACTCATTAATACTATATGTCTTAAAACAATATTTCGTCAGGCAGAACAGAGTTATATTATAATTAATTCCCACCGTATTAACAACGGTGAATTCCCTCTGCTGAAAGACAGGGAAGACTTTGCCTTTTTATCTGTCGAGGAACCGGAAGAAATAGCAAAACAGATAATATCACTCTGTAATAATGAACTCAGACATGAATATGGAAATCCTTTAAAGAATGTTCAGGTATTGAGCCCCATGCACAGAGGACCTATTGGTGTAACAAACCTGAATGCAGAATTGCAGAAGGTCTTAAATCCGCCGCGGAGGGATAAAAAAGAAATTAAATCAGGTAATAATATATTCAGAGAAGGCGACAAGGTAATGCAGATAGTAAATAACTATAAAAAACAGGTTTTTAACGGTGATCTGGGACTGATTGATGAAATAGATCTGGAAGATAAGCTCTTATGGGTAAGACTCCTGGGTGATGATAATATAGTGGTGGATTATGAATTTGAAGAACTGAACGACCTTACACTGGCCTATGCATGTACCATTCATAAAAGTCAGGGCAGCGAGTATCCTGCTGTCGTAATACCTGTGTCTGTACAGCATTATATTATGCTTCAGAGAAATTTACTCTATACTGCCGTGACAAGAGCAGAAAAAAAGGTTGTACTGGTAGGAACTCACAGGGCTCTTCATATAGCGATAAATAATGATAAGGTTTCCAGAAGAAATACAAAACTGAAAGAAAGAATAATTTCAGAGTTTAAGAAGGAATAATATATAGTTTATATGAGAATCGTGAAGGGTGAAGAGTGAAGGGTGTTCGCCTGGTATTGGTGAAATGACGCATCACGCATCACTCATCACGCATCACGAATCACCCTTCACGCCTTACGCGTTACGCGTCACGAACTCGTCACGATTTATATAAATTTTTAGAAAGGATAATTTGTAAAGGTCAGACAGAAAATGGATAAATTATATTTTTTATCACTTTCAGATATATTTGCACAGTTTGTTGAAATAAGAATGGAAACATCGAATGCCCTTCAGGCCATTCAGGGTAAAAGCAGTATTGTTGTAGAGTTTAATGCTGTGCCTGAACAGTTTGGCGCCTATCTTGGAGAAAAAGCAAGTCTTCAGCACAGAATGGCTCCGTCTCCTATGAGATTTAATCCTGCTATGATGAAGAACAGCAGGGAGACCTTTAAAAAGTTAAGAGACCGAACCCTGGCATTAACAGGTCAGGTCAAACTGGTAATAGTTCCCCCTTCTTTAATGGATTTACACAGTATATTTTTAAAGGTTATAGAATTACAGATGGAAGGCTATAATATAGTTCTGCAGATCCTTGAAAGCGGTGATGCGTCACAGATGTACAGGGCTGTGAATGTTTTTGAAGAAAGTTACAAAAATCTTCTTATGTTTGAAGGTATGCAGAGGGCTGCCGGAGGGCAGTAGTCTGTTGAAATTTTCTAAATGTTTACATAATGTTAACAAAAATTTTTTTACCTGTCTGAATATTTCTGTTAAAATATAGCAAAGAATAGCTGTAAAAATTACAAATAAATTGTAAAACTTTATTAAAGAGATATTTTATGGGGAGTTAGGTGTTTTGTGTAAATTTATATAAAAACTATGTGGTTAACAGGGGTTTACACAACATTTATGACACAGTTGAGATTATGAAAATAAATAATGGAACAGATGCAATTAAATTAAGAAATACATTGTTACTGGCTGAACATTCAATGAAAATCAGTAAAACATATAAAGAACTTGCTCTCTCACAGGAAACCGGATGGGATAAATTTATAGGTAAGTAGATTCTTTTGCTTATAGGGTTCTCATATATAAGAAATGCTTCTTGAAAGTTAAAAAATATGGCCGGTGAAAAAATTTACAAAAAACCTCTGAGTGTTCTTCTTATGTCTGCTTTTATACTGCCCGGCATGGGACAGTTTGTAAACGGACAGATTTTTAAAGGTATTGTTGTCCTTATTGGTACATTTGGTCCTTTGCTAGCTCTTGTAACACATATTATTTTATTTTTTACAAGAAATTTTGATATGATATGGGATAGTTTTAATAATGCTTCTGAACCGGTAAATGCTCCATCTATTTCTATTCCTCTTGTATCAGGACTTGTAGTTGCTTTTTTATTCTTTTATTTTTATGGTATGATAGATGCCTATGTTGTGGCTCATAAAAAAATACAGAACAATAATCAGTACCCTGTTTTATAAATATTTTTATTCTACCAGTGAAAATTTTTTTTAAATCTCTCTTTACATTTTTTGAAATGTCGTGATATAAGATTTATAAGAGTAATAAATAATATATAACTTCAGCTTATAAAATATAAAAAAATAATTATAAGGAAGGATGAGTGAATTATGGGAATAGGTATCGGAAATTCAAAAAAGAATACAACAGTTATTAATAATTATTATGGTGGCAATCAGATGCAGCAGATGGGGCCAATGGGTGGAGGCCCGATGGGTGGACCTCAGGGCGGACCTCAGCAGATGATGATGATGATGATGCAGATGATGATGAAAATGATGCAGATGATGCAGCAGATGGGCGGCGGTCAGTGTCAGCCAATGCAGCAGGGGATGAATCCTATGATGGGCGGAATGAACCCGATGCAGGGTGGTATGGGCGGAATGAATCCTATGGGCAGCATGATGGGTGGTATGATGGGCTCCATGATGGGCTCTATGATGGGCGGTATGACAGGCGGACCTATGGGTGCACAGCTCGGCGGTATGATAGGTGGTTTCCTCGGAATGATGCAGGGCGGTATGCAGGGCGGTGGAATGCAGAACCCGATGATGATGGGCGGCGGAATGCCCGGTATGTTCTAAACTCTGAGGTTTAGATTAAAGAAGAGGGAAAAAGAAATTTTTCTCTCTTTTTTTATTTTTCTATTTACTTTTGAGTAATTGTCGTGATACTTGATATAGTAAAGAATTAAACATCAGATAATTTGTAGATAAATTGAAAGGATGAGTGAAAAATGGGAATAGGTATAGGTAATCAGAAATCCAATACAACAGTTGTTAATAATTATTATGGTGGCAATCAGATGCAGCAGATGGGAGGATTCCCCGGTCAGATAGGTATGGGGCAGATGGGTGGCCCACAGCAGATGATGATGCAGATGATGCAGATGATGATGCAGATGATGCAGATGATGCAGCAGATGGGAGGCGGCCAGTGTCAGCCTATGATGCAGGATCCTATGGGTATGGGTGGTATGCAGGGACTCGGTGGAATGAATGGTATGGGCGGAGCAGGAGCTTTTGCAGGAATAGGTGCTGATGGCGGAGCATTTGCAATGGCAGGAGCAGGCGGATTTGGCAATCAGTTAGGAGGAGCCCTGGGCGGATTCCTTGGTATGGGCGGTGGCGGTCTCGGAATTTCCGGCAGTCTTGGTATAGGTATGGGCGGCGGCGGTCTCGGAATTTCCGGCGGAATTGGTATCAGTGCCCAGTTGCCCGGCTTTGGCTTTTAATTGATTATATAAAAAATAAAAAAAGAGAGGAAATCTCTTTTTTTATTTTTTATACCCCTTTACATTTTGTGATTTGTCGTGATATATAACATGTAAAAAATAACCTCAGATTTGATAAAAACTTTCATTGAAAGGATGAGTGAAAATGGGAATAGGAATTGGAAATCAGAAATCGAATACAACAGTAGTTAATAATTATTTTGGTGGAGATCAGGGAATGCAGGGCGGTGGTATGATGGGAGGCCCCGGCGGACCTCACGGACCTCACGGACCTCACGGAATGAAGCATAAAATGATGAAAAAGTTGCATAAAATGATGAAAAAAATGATGAAGATGATGCAAATGATGGGTGGCGGTCAGTGCAATCCTATGCAGCAGGGAATGGGCGGAGTCGGCGCAATGGCCGGAGCAGGTGGCGGTGGATCTTTTGCATTCGCAGCAGCAGGTAATATTGGCGGTTTCCTTGGAGCAGGAGCAGTGGCAGGTGCCGGAGCAATGGGTGGCGGATTAATGCAGAGTATGTTCTAAACCTGAATAGGGTTTTATAAAAAAAGAGAGAGTTAACTCTCTCTTTTTTATTTTCTGAAGGAATTTCTCTGCAACTTATAAAATTATAGTTTATACATATTTTAGGTTTTAGGTGTTGGGTGTTGGGTTAGGAAGATTAAAACCCAAAACCCGGAACCCAGAACCTATTTAACTATAAAGTCAGTAAAAACAAGGAAATTATGAAAAAAGACAAAAGTATAGTAATAAATAAGGAGCATTTATGAATATTTTAATACGTGAAGTTTCTGAAGAAGATTTTTCTTTTATTTCCGAACTGGCTTCAGATGTAATTAAATATCAGGTTTCTCCTCTCAGAGGAAATCCTGATATGGAGAAAGCCAGAAAAAATTATCTCAGAGATCTTGAAATAGTGCGTTCAAATATGTCCAGTTATCCTAATTCTCGTTTTCTTGTTGCCATATCAGATGGGGTTAAAGCAGGTTTTTTACTTATGGCTACCGATGTCACTGAAAGTACTACAGGAATAGAACAGGCATGGATATTTGATATAGCTTTTTATGAACAGTACTGGGAAACTGATATTCCTCATAAAATGTTAGATTATGCTGAAAATCTGGCAAAAGAAAAAGGACTCCGTCATATAGCTCTTCAACTTGTATGCTCTCATGAAAAAGCTCTGAATTTCTTCAAATCCAGAGGATATGAAGAAGAGAGAAAAAGGATGTTCAGAAAACTTCCTTTTGAGGCCCAGGATCCTGATAAAAATAGAAAAGATATGTTAAAAGCTCTGGAAGCTATAAAATTTAAATTTAAGATTAATAAGTGAGCAGTGAACAGTGATTGCTATAGAGGTAACAGTAAAATTTGTTTTTATCTATTTAGTTTTTTATATTAAATTATAAATTTATGGTAACTGGTAACTGATCACTGAAAAAGATTGGAGTTTTAGATTATGAATCTTATCATAAGGCCTGCAGAGTTAAGTGATGTTCCTTTTATGAGACGACTCCTTGAAGGGTATCTTGATTTCACCGTTTCTACTCTTCGCCGGTACAGTAAATATGAAATAGAAGAGGCCAGAACCAGATTTTGTAATGAACTGGAACACAGGTTAAGGGACAAAACTTTTGTAAGTTTTGTTGCAGAAAATAATGGAATTCCTCTTGGTTTCTGCCTTCTGGAACATATTAAAGAACAGATGACAGGTCAATGGGAAATACACATAAATAATATAGCAGTAGAAAAACATGCCATGGGAAAAATGGTAAGTAATAGAATAGTAGACAGAATTCATGAGTATGCAAAAGAGCAGGGTATACCTGTCATTACAGGAGATATTGCTGTATCTAACAGACGATCTATGATGTTTGCCATCAGATATTTTAAATATAAACCGGAAAAAGTAGTTCTTTTAAAATTTTTATAATATTAAATATAAAAGGAGGAATTAAAAAATACTTTGTCGAAAAGTAAATTTGTTGAGATGAGATTAACCACATATTCTAAAAGTAGTACTGTGATTTAAGAAGGAGGAGTATATTCATGGGTATCGGTGATAAAGATTTTAATGACGATATGGAACAGGAAGAAAATGAAGATTCAATAATGGGGTTTGCTTCTGCTTTCGGAGAATCTTTCGATGTTGAAGTAGATACAGAACAGTTAAAGGATAAAGAAGTTGAACAGCTCAAATCAGAGCATGAACTTGCATCAGATTTACCTGATTGGGATGATTCCGAATTACAGCAATATCAATCACCTCATTTAAAAGAATTAACTACAGTAGGAAAAGGAGTCTGTGACGGAAAAATTTCTGAAGGAGATCTGAAAAAAACAATACAGAAGATAACTGCCGAACTGGAAAAAACTATAAAAGAGTTTGAACAGATAAGAAAGGCAGAACCAGATTCCCTTACTGCAAGAGAACAGGTTGTACGTATAGAAAGAGCATTTAATCTTCATAGAGATGCTCTAAAAGAAATGAATTTATACTTTGATGATAAAAACGGAAAACATATACTCGATGGTCTTGATATGGCACAGAAAGCAACTAACAGACTTTATAAATCATTTCTTCTTCTACAGGAAAGTTCTGAAATTGCTACTACAAAAGTATGTCTCCAGTGCGGTCATCGTAATCCTGCTACACTTAATATGTGTGAAGTCTGTAATGCACAACTTCCAAAGGGAGCAGGCGGACCTGCAAGCCAGATTGAAATGACTGTCGGTGCAGAACAGCCTGTTTATTATACAAATCCGAATTTTGATCGTCTTTATAAAGAAGCAATGGAACTTAAAGAAGGTAAATTCCCTGCCGATAAATTCAAAAAGACTATTGAATGGCTAGCTAAAAACCTTGAGACTGCAAGAAAAGAATATGAACAGCTTGACACATCGTTCTTTACGGAAGAAGAAGAAAAGATGTTTGGTGACGTATTTGTTTTTGCTAAAAAAGCTTTTGATGAGTATGATAAGGCTTTTATTGAATTGAAGAAGTATTTTGATGATAACAATACAGTTCATCTGGACGAAGGTTTGAAACTGGCTTTCCAGGCAACACAGATAATAGCTCAGGTCGAGGCTTTCTCTGCCGATGTGGAAAAGACTCTGAAAGAACTGGAAGCAAAACAACAAAAAGAACAACCAAAAAAATAACTGATTGAATTTTTATATATTTACTAAGGGGGACAATAAGTTCTCCTTTTTTATGTTTAAAAAATTTTTACTTATATGTTTTCTGGTTTTTATTCTTCTGTCGGGTTTTTATGGAAAAGGGTGTTTTTCTGCAAAGAAGGAAAACATTGATTTACTCTTTGAAGAAGGCCAGAGCTGTGTTAAAGCCAGAAAATGGGATGAAGCTATAAGAAAATTTCAAAGGCTGGTAAAATTAAAGCCTGATAGTGTACCGGGACATTTTTACCTGGCCCTGTCTTATTATAATGCCGGGAAAACGGAGCAGGCAATAGAAGAATATAAGAGAACCATAAAATTAGATCCGAATAATTCAGAACTCTGTAACAGACTTGGTTATATATATTATGAAATTAAAGACTATAAAGGTGCTCTGAAATATTTTGATCGTGCTATCACTATAGATAAAAACAATGGAGATGCATGGATTAATCTCGGAAATACTTATAAACAGACAGGTGAAGAGGAAAAAGCCAATAAATCTTATGAACAGGCTGTGAAATTAAATCCTGATAAATGGGAAGCTCATTATAATTTAGGTGTAGCTTCAAGAGAAAAGAAACAGATATATAAGGCTATCAGGGAATTTAAACGAGTAATAGAATTAAAACCTGATAACAGTAAAGCATATCTTTATTTAGGTCAGATATATATAGAACAGGGTAAATATACACCTGCAATCAGCAGTTTCAAAAAGGTACTTTTTTTTGAACCTAAAAATGCCCTTGCTCTTATATATCTCGGTTCTGCTTATATAAAAACAAGGAATTATGATAAAGCTCTTCAGATACTGAATAAAGCATATAAAATCGAACCTGATAATGAACTTTTGCACAGGAATCTTGCAGAACTTTACGAATACCAGGGTAATCTCACTAAATCTATAGAAGAGAATAAAGCGGTTATCAGGTTATCTCATAATCTTGCCTATAAAGGCGATGCTTATTTTAATCTCGGAAGGATTTATTACAGACAGAAGAAATGGAAGAAAGCCATAGCTGAATTCAAGTCAGTTATAGAAGTATTCCCGAATGACCTGGAAACTTACAGATTACTTGCAGCATGTTATATTGCTGATGGGAAAACAGGTTATGCCATAGAAAATTACAAGAAGCTTTTACTTTTTAATCCGAAAGATGCCTACCTCCATTATAATCTTGCAGGAGCTTACAGTAAAATCGGACAGGAAGAAGCTTTTGTGAATGAATTGAAAAAAGCATATGAACTTTCTGTGTCCCAGGGAGATACATATCTTCAGGAAAAAATAGAAAGGCATGTAGAGCAACTGACAAAATGATGATAAAATTATTATTTTTAATTTTACTTATATGTTTATCTTCCAATGCTTTTGCCGGAGAAAATAACATATTCTGCCTGGAAGGAACAATCCTTGGTAAAGTATATCTTGACGAAAATAATAATGGTTTTCAGGATGAAGGAGAAAAGGGTATAGAAGGGGTTGTAATTATACTGGAAAATGGTATAACAGTAATTACCGGAGCGGACGGAAAATATTCAGTAACAAATCTAAAAGGAGGGTTTCATGTTTTGAAACTTGATGACTGGACTCTTCCACCCGGCATAATTTTGATTACTGAAGAAGAAAGATGTAAATTTATAAATCTCCCTGCCGGAGGCAGCGGGCATGTTGATTTTATAGTTAAAGAAGATTTGTGAGGTGTGTGTAGAAAATGATGTCAAATAAAATTATTGAATGCAGGCAAATTATACAATCTTTTGCAATAGCTATTGCCGGTATTGCAGCCATACCGATTCCTTTTTCAGACTTTTTTTTGATGACTCCTCTTCAAATTGCTATGGTAATAACGATAGCAAAAAAATACGATAAAACTATCAGTTATGATATGGCAAAAGCATTGATTGGCACAATAGCCGGCGGTTTTTTAGGCCGTCAGCTCTGTTCTACTGTTATAAAATTAATACCTGTTGTCGGTTCTATGATAGCCATGCCTTTTGCCTATGGGTGGACTTTTGGTATAGGCGAAATGACAATTTTGTATTTTGAAACACAGGGGACAGCAAAGCCTGAAGATTTAAAGGAAGGATTTAAGAAAGTTTCTAAAGAAGCAGAGCAACAATATTCAAAAAATAAGATAACACCGGAGGAAGCACTGGAAAGTATAAAATCGCATCTTTCAGAAGAAGAGTATCTTAAAATTAAAGAGAAAATAGTTTCAGATGAGCAATAGTGACCGGCGAATGGAAAAAGAAATTTATTACAGAATATTCAGAGTGAAAAGTGAATAGTGAAAAGTGAAAAAATTGGATTTTACTTACTTTTCACTATTCATTACTCACTATTGACTAATTAATAGATTTACAAAATTAAGTGCAATTTTCAGTAAAATGAAACTACGTGTCGTAAAAAACACTATCTCCACAATTATTTTTAGAAAATTTATATTGACAAATATAAGGTAAATATGATACACTACTTTTCGATAAATTCGGGCTCTTAGCTCAGTTGGTTAGAGCGCATCCCTGATAAGGATGAGGTCTCTGGTTCGAATCCAGAAGGGCCCATAAGAGAAATTTCGTATAAAGGAATGTTCTCGTTTTTTCGGGGGTATAGCTCAGCTGGAAGAGCATCTGTTTTGCACGCAGAGGGC
>JBEHWP010000122.1:0-11247 GCA_040217665.1 Vulcanimicrobiota bacterium | reverse complement strand
ATTTATTATGTTGCCTGAGATCAGCATGACAGAGTTGCAAATGCTTGACCATATAAAAATGGGTAAAAAGGCTGTTCCTGCTCATATTGCCATTATAATGGATGGTAACAGACGATGGGCAAGAGAGAAGGGAAAGCCTTTTTTTGCAGGTCATGCTGCAGGTGCAGATGTTTTAAGAGAGATATGTAAAGCCTGTATAAAAGCCGGAGTAAAAATATTAACAATCTATGCTTTTTCTGTTGAAAACTGGCATAGATCTGATATAGAAGTGAAATTATTACTCCGGCTTTTTAAGAGATTTGCTGTTAAGGAAAGAGAAAGTTTACTGGAAAATAATGTCAAACTTAATATTATCGGTAATTTAATGACATTACCTTCTGCTCTTCAAAAAGAACTCTCCAGGACTGCTTCTATGACGGGAGAGAATAAGTCTTTGTTTCTTAATCTTGCTATAAATTATAGCAGCAGAAATGAGATAGTGGAGGCAGTTAAAGAAATAGTAAGAAAGGTAGAAGAAAAGAACATCACTTCAGAAGATATAAACTGTGATTTAATATCACGTTTACTTTATACGGGTGGAATGCCTGATCCTGATTTGCTTATAAGAACAAGCGGAGAAATGCGGTTGAGCAATTTTTTACTATGGCAGATGGCTTATACGGAATTCTGGTTTACAGATAAATACTGGCCTGACTTTCGTCCGATTGATCTTTATACTGCTATAAGTGCCTATCAGGATAGAGATAGAAGATTTGGTGGTTCAGGTGCAAATGCTTAGTACTGCAGCAGGTAAATTGGTACGAAAAAAAATATGGTATACACTCCTGTTTCTGGCCGGGCTCTGGAGGAAAAGATATGCCGTATTAAAAGAGAGTTGTAAATTATATAGACGCAAAATATTAACAGTCTACAAAACCAGTTTGCCATGCAACAGGTTCATATCTTTTCCGGAAGAGTACGGCCAGAAACAGGTAATTATCTGGAGCGGTACTTAGATATATAAATAGTGTCTAATATTTATGATACAGTCGAATCTTCTTTATATTTACATAAAATTATGATACAATAAGGTAGAGTTCTGTTGAGGAAGGAGAGATCCAGGGGGATAGACCTTGAAGTTATTAATAAAAGCAATAGTCAGTCTGCTACTTATAGGATATTGTGTTCTCTTATATATTTTTGGCAATCTTGTTGCCACAGCAGGTATATCGGTTTTTATTTTCGGTTGCCTTTATGAGTTTTATGGCTTATGTGAAAAACTGCAGTTAAAGCCTCTTAAGATATTGGGATTATCTATAACATGCTGCTTAATCTGTGAAGCTTATATAAATAATCTGGAAGGTATGTTACATATACTTCTCATTACTGTTTTTTTTACTTTTTTATTACTTGTTCTGAATAAAAATCATGGCCATAATGCTTTCCTTGATGGTGCTGTAACTATTTTCGGTCTCATCTATATTGTTGTTCCAATGTGTCATCTGATTTTACTGTGTGTTCATCCTTCACAGGGAAAACCGGGTGGTCTGGATTTCTTTATTTTTATAATACTCTGCAATTCCGTATGTGATATGTGTGCAAACGGTATAGGTTCATGGTTCGGAAAAACCAGGATACTCTCACATGTAAGTCCCAGCAAAACCTTGGAAGGAACAGTAGGAGGAATGATTATGGCAGTTCTTGTGTCTATCCCGGCAGGTTATCTTATAAAATTTCCTCTTATTCACAGTTTGTTTGCAGGTTTAACTATTGCTGTATCAGGAGTAGTCGGTGATTTCAGTGAATCTCTTATAAAAAGATGTGCCGGAGTAAAAGATACAGCCAATGTATTTGTTGAACATGGCGGTATGATGGATAGATGTGACAGTCTTTTTATGAGTTCTTTTTTCTTTTATTTCTATCTGTATTATTTCTTCTGGCATAATTAATATTTAAGAAAGGTTCAAATATTTAATGAAAGCAATATCAATTTTAGGTTCTACCGGTTCAATAGGAAGACAGACCCTTGATGTTATTTCTACTTTTCCGGAAAAATTCAGAGTTACAGGACTTGCTGCAGGAAATAATATAGAGCTTCTGGCGGAACAGATAAAAGAGTTCAGGCCTGAAATAGTATCTGTAGGGGAAGGAAGATCTATAAAAAAATTAAAAGAATTTCTTGGCGAATATATACCGGAAATTTATTCCGGCTCTGAGGGCCTTATAAGAGTAGCATCATATAAAGAAGCAGAGCTTGTATTACTGGCTGTTGTGGGCCATATTGGTCTTGTACCTGCCATTAAAGCTATAGAGGCAGGAAAAGATATTGCTCTTGCAAATAAAGAAACTCTTGTTACAGGAGGAGAGCTTATAGAAGATCTTCTGAAAAAAAGGAACGTGAAAATTTTACCTGTAGACAGTGAACACAGTGCTATATTTCAGTGCCTTGCCGGTAATTCAAAAAGTGACATAACGAGAATTATCCTTACTGCATCAGGTGGGCCTTTCAGACATATGGCACAGGAAGATTTCACTTCGATTACCCCTGAAGATGCCCTGTCACATCCTACATGGAATATGGGAAAGAAAATTACTGTAGATTCTGCTACATTGATGAATAAAGGTTTTGAAGTTATAGAAGCCAGATGGTTATTTAATGTACCTGTAGATAATATTCAGGTCTTAATACATCCTCAGAGTATTGTTCATTCTCTTGTAGAGTTTAAAGATAGATCTGTTATGGCCCAGTTGAGCCCTCCCGACATGAGGCTTCCCATACAGTATGCTCTTACTTACCCTGAAAGATGGGACGGGACAGGATTAAAATCTCTTGATCTTATTCAGGCAGGGAGGCTTGAGTTTTATCCTCCCGATACAGATAAATTTCCCTGTCTTTCTCTTGCTTATAAAGCTATAAAAGAAGGGGGAACCAGACCGGCAGTTCTAAATGCTGTAAATGAAGTAGCTGTTTCAGCTTTTCTTGATAAAAAGCTTCTTTTTAACGAAATCCCTGTTCTTATTTCGCAGGTTTTGAAAGAACATATAAATCAGGACGGGAAATCTATTGAACATATATTAAGTGATACACACTGGGCTATGAACAGAGCAAAGGAAATTTTAAAGATAGTTTAGAGTTTAAAGTTTAAAGTTGAGAGTTTATAGTTAATAAAGTCTCAACTGTAAACCATAAATCAATTAAGAAGGGAGTTAATAACGTTGTTACTGTATAATCTTTCAATAAGTATGACACCACAGGATCTTGGATATTATGCAGGTGCCATATTTTTATTTGGCCTTATGATAATGGCACATGAATTCGGTCATTTTATTATTGCCAAACGTTCAGGCATTAGAGTGGAGGAATTCTCTTTCGGTTTCGGGCCGAGGATTTTATCCAGGAAAAAAGGAGAAACAGTTTATTCATGGAGGGCAGTGCCTCTGGGAGGTTTTGTCCACATGGTAGGTGAAGATGCCGATAAGAGTGATGATTCTGATCAGGGAAGTTTTCAGAACAAGAGTTTTTTTGCCAGAATGGCAGTTGTAGCGGCAGGGCCTGCCATGAATTATATCCTTGCCTTTATTATATTTTTTCTGTTATTTTTATTCCTCGGTGAACCGGAACATACGACAGAACTCGGAGAAATTCGTTCCGGTTTCCCTGCTTATAAGGCAGGACTCAGGGAAGGTGATATAGTTCAATCTATAAACGGAACTGCACTGGCTCTGGAAGATGGTATGAAAATGAGAGGGCTTATTAAATCAAATGCCGGTAAAGAGCTTGACATGGTTATAAACAGAAACGGTACTATATTGAACTATAAAGTTACCCCTACATCAGAAGGACAGCTTGGATTTTTAATGAGTTTCGGTCCCTATGCAAATATCATAGAAAGTGTTAAGGAAGGCTCTGTAGAAGAAAAAGCAGGACTGAAAAAAGGTGATGAAATACAGTGGGTAATGACTGAAGGAAAAGAAAAAAAAGAATTAACACATGATGGCGGAATGTTATTGTTTCAGACTATAAGAGCAGGTGAAGGACAGAAGGTTTTTATGGGTGTAAAGAGAGATAATGCTCTTCTTAATATTGAATTCACACCTCTTCAGATAGCAAAAGACAGTAGTGAAAAACAAGTAAAATTAAATTTTTATTTGAAATATATTTACAGGAGTCAGAATCCTCTTAAAGCTGTTGGCAGTGCTGTAAGGCAGGTTTATATGTATACAATTATGGTAGTAAGTTCTCTTTCCATATTATTCAGCGGTGAAGTGCCTCTGTCGAAAAGTGTGTCAGGACCTGTGGGGATCGTTGCTGCCATGAGGGATGTAGGAACACAGAAGGGTATATATGATTATATAGTTGTTGCAGCTATTTTGAATATAGGTATAGGATTTTTTAATCTTTTGCCAATACCTGCTCTGGACGGTATGAGACTTGTGTTTCTGGCTGTAGGAGCAATAAGGCGTAAAACAGTAAACCAGCAGACGGAAGGGATTATACATTATATAGGCTTTGCAGTTTTATTTATCATTATGATAGCAGTTACTTGTCTGGATATACAAAGGTTATGGAGCGGGGAAAGTATTATACCGAAGTAAGAGGTAACTATGAAGGAAGATAAGGAAATAATTATACGTAAAGCGGAAATTCAGGATGTTCCGTCTATTATTAAATTGGCCTCTGAATCCATTATACACAGTGTTTCTCCCTTTCGTAATATGGATATAGAGAAAGCAGTGGAATACAGGAGAGATGATTTAAAGGAAATAGAAAAGTGGGTTTCTCCTGAAAGTCAGGGAATACTTCTTGTGGCAGAAACAGAAGAAGGGGAATTCTGCGGTCATGTAATACTTGTGACCGGATATTTTGGCATAACAGGCGATCCTCTCGGATGGATCCTTGATATTACTGTATGTCCTTCCTTCAGAGGAAAAGGATTGAGTCAGAAACTTCATGAGATTGTAGAGATTATATTAAGAGAAAAAAACATAGGTGGTCTCTGTCTTGGAGTTACTTCTGCCAATGAAAGAGCAGTGAATTTCTATAAAAAACTGGGCTACCAGGAGGAGTTTGTTCAGATGGTAAAGGTTTTGCAGGATAGTGAGTCGTGAAAAGTGAAAAGTGAGCAGGGGCGTTTAATTAAACGCCCTGGATATGAAATACACATCACGCATCACGCATTACGCATTACGTATCACGAATCACCTGTCATGCGTCACGATTATAATTAGAGGTACGGTGAGAAAAATGATAGAAATAAATAATATTACTAAAACCTATAAACTTGGCACTCATGAAATAAAAGCCTTAAGAAAGGTATCTATTACTATTGAGCCAAAGGAATTTGTTGCTATTATGGGCCCCTCCGGTTCCGGGAAATCTACTCTTATGAATATCCTGGGCTGTCTGGATAAACCATCTGACGGTTCCTATAAACTTGACGGAATAGAAGTAAAAGATATGAATGATAACCAGCTTGCAAAGATAAGGAATCAAAAAATAGGTTTTGTATTTCAGAGTTTTAATCTTCTCCCCAGAACTACTGCCTTGAAAAATGTAGAATTACCTTTGATTTATGCAGGAAAATATAACAGAACAACTCTTGCTCAGGAAGCACTTGAACTGGTTGGTTTAAAAGAAAGACTCAATCATAAGCCCAATGAACTTTCCGGAGGTCAGAGGCAGAGAGTTGCCATAGCACGGGCTCTTGTAAATAAACCGGGTCTTATACTGGCCGATGAGCCTACAGGTAATATAGATTCTATTGCCGGAGAAGAAATTATGGAGATTTTTCAGAACCTGAATGAACAGGGTATAACTATTGTACTTGTAACACATGAAGAAAATATATCGGAACATGCAAAAAGAACAATAAGATTTAGAGACGGACGAATAGTAGAAGACAGGCAGATTATGAAAAGAAGAAGTGCAAAAGAAGAATTAAAAATTTTATTGGAAAGTGAAGAATATAAGAATAATAACAAATATACAGGTAACGGTCATTAAAAAGCTGATTGTTTATAGCTACCATGGTGAGCATAAATAAATTTGCTCTCGTGACACGTCACCGGGTGTAAGACTTTTATTACATGCTTATGCTCAGGTCAATAGTATATTATTCCGTAATGTGTGACGAAGGCGTACAGATATATTTTAATTCCAATAAAAGTTGAATGCTACCTGTCAATAGCTAATTCCTAATATTATTTCATATTTTAGAAGGGTTTTTTATTATAAATATAGAAAAGAGTATTGATTTGTCAGTTATTTTATCAGTAGGAGAGCCATTATGGAAAAATTGTTATTCCTTCTTTCTATCAGTATGTCGGAAGGACACCTGGTAAATCAGTTTATCTGGTTTCTCGGTGGCTCTGTTATTATAATTATTCTTTCTTTTATAATGTTTCAATTACTCTGGAAATCTTTTAAAGTTGAAGCTATTAAATCCAGTAAAATATCAATAATTACAGCTCTCCTGCTAATCTTTGTATGGTTTACCATATTATTTAGTGCCATTATTTCTGTTCATCTTATAATAATAATAGGCATTATAATAATATCGGTTCTTTTTATTACAGTGTCAAAACTTGAATGAATTTAATGATATTATCTAAGTATCGTAACAGGTAAATTGGTATCAATCTGGAGCGGTACTGAGGTATGATGAATAATATGTAGAAGCAATTTATCTAAATAGTGGGAATAATCTTCGCGTCACGCGTCACGATTTTTATAAGCCCGGCGAGATGAAATTTTTCACTCTCACGTCAGAGTAATATTGAGGAGGGATAATTTTGAGTGATGGAGATATAACTCAAAAAGATACACAGCAGTTAAAGGGTATGACACCGAGTGTTATAATAGGACTGGGTGGTACTGGAAAAAGAGTGGTAATGCAGATAAGAAAGAAGATAGTCGAAGAGCATAAAAGCCTGGGGAATATGCCTATTCTTGCTTTTCTTGTTCTGGATACTGACGAAGAGATAGTCCAGCTTGCGGGACAGGAATCGAAAGTTTTATTGAGTTCCATCGAACTGCAGCCAAATGAAGTAATTCATGCGACTATTACCGGCACCCAGGAATTAAATGCAAATCTCCATCTTTATCCTCATATATCTGACTGGCTCGATCCTTTTGTTCTTGCTACAGGCGATTCCAGCCATGGAGCGAGAGCAATCAGAGCCCTGGGCCGTCTTGCATTCTTTTTAAATTATCCTGCTATAAGTAATGCTTTTGAACAGGCCAGGCACAGGGTAAGTGTTGTTGACAACAGGGCATTTATGGAAAAAAGAGGCATAGTGGTAGATCCGGGTTTGAATGTTTATATAGTAGGTTCTCTGTGCGGAGGTACAGGAAGCGGTATGTTTCTGGATCTTTCCTTTATGGTAAAACATCTACTTCGTAATGAATCTGTGTCCGAACGTATCGGGTATCTCGTTTTACCCGGCAGTTTTGAAGGTATTGGCCATCATATAAAATCAAATGCCTATGCGGCATTGAAAGAATTGAATTACTATTCCAGAGGAAATCCATTCCCCTTCAGAGCTGAGATAAATACAAAGGCAGAACTGGCACCGCCGCCTTTTACTTACTGTTATCTTGTAAGCAACAGAAATGAATGTGTAACGTTCCAGACACCTGAAGATCTGTTCTGTATGATTGCCCATAATATATTCCTTGATTTTACTTCTCAGTTTGCCCAGCATAAAAGATCCATAAGAAATAATATCGGAGCATTGACTGTTCAGCCTGATGAACTCGGATGTCCTCAGAATTATATGACCTTCGGTCTTTCTTCCGTATATTTTCCGAAGGAAAGGGTCATGAATGCCTGTTCTTACAGACTTGGTAAGAATATTGTAAAATTCTGGCTGAAACCTACGGAAAACTATGCTCCTATGGATGATTTTCTGGAGAAATTCCTTATAAATAACCGCCTTATGGAAAGTCAGAAAAAAAAGATACATCATATATTACCTGCTATTATGGTAGCCAATCCTTCTGCAAACAGAGATTTCAATCAGGAACTTACCAGATGGGCAGGAGAGGTACAGAAGAGTATGGATGGCATCCCTCCTCAGAGCCTTCAGAGCAAGCTTAAAAGTTATGATGAAAGTTTCAGTAAGAAATTTTTTGACGCCCATCCCGATCAAAAGGAATGGGGAGATTATTTCAAGAAAATGTATGAAAATACACAGAAATTAATAGAAACACAGAGTAAAGTAATTGAGACAAGGGTTGAAGAGATGGTAGAAGATGCCAATATGGGCCCTGAATTTACCAGACAGTTTCTCAAATCTTTTTCCGGAGAACTTGACAGTTATATATCTACCTTTACCCAGGAACGGAATCAGTTAGAACCTGTGAAGCAAAAACTTCACGATGGAAAAATGAAGGTACTTTCCTCTCTGAAGGAGCATGTTCAGGCACCTTTCCTTTTCTCAAGAAGTGCCGTTCTTAAAAACGATGTAAAGGATTTCTGTAATGAAGCAATCAAATATTATAATAATCTTTTGATGGTTAAATCCAGAGCCATGGCAATAATGTTCTGTGAAGAGATTAAGAAGGTTATAGATAAATTTGTTAAAGACCTGGAATTGTTTATAACAAAACTTGAAGGACTCATTGATGAACTGGCAGGGGGAGAAGAGATCTTTATAAATGATACTACCGGCCTTATTGTGAACGGATTATTAATGTATGATAAATCTGACATAGACGGTTTTTATGATAAATCAGTAGGATCTGAAACTATTAATTATACTTCCACTCAGGTTTTAAATGAATTTAAATGCAGACTTTATGCCATCCGTGGAAAAGAATGGTCAAACAGTAAAATTATGGATATTCTTATAAATACATGCAGGGGGCCTTTTAAAGATGTAAGGGAAACTTCTGTTGTTTCAAGATTTTTTGCCAAATATACCGAACCTGTCAAGCAGCAGAATGCCATAAAGGATATTTACGAACGGTCTTCTCCTTTTCTGAATTTTCAGGTTCCTTTAAATGGTTACAGAGATTTGCCACAGAAAAAGCAGAATCTTATAGGTATTTACGAAGGAAATAATCCTACTGTAGATGAATTTCAGGATATACAACCGCTGCTGATTAAAGCAGGTAAAGGTGTAAATCTTGGTCTGAATGTAAAACCAATACCTGATAAGAGTGAAATACTTTTTACCAGAGAAGAAGGAGCTTTCCCTTTGAGAAGAGTTGCCATGATGAAGGATTTCAGGGATGCCTATGAATTTTATCTGAAGCAGCCAAATCAAAATCCGCTTCATATAATGAAAAATTATCAAATTTTGACTGATATATTTCCTCTGGATACTGTAAAACTTGAACAGTCAAAATTAGTTTATTTCCTTGCTTCACATCATGTACTCGGTTATATGTCTCCTGATGAAGAAAATCCATCTTTGATAAAATATAATTTCAGGGATAAAAGCAGCGGATTTATGGATTGCAAGATACTCGGAGAAACGGAACAGCAGGTTATAACTACATTATATACGGAAGATGATATAAGAAAAGAGATACATAAAAAAATCAAGAATGATGCTGTTGCGTCTCAGGTTGCAATGGCCAAAAAGAAGGAACTCTGGATGAAAATGAGAGATTATCTTGATTATATGAGAGAAAAAGGCCATCAGGACTGGCCTTTATATACAAAGCTTGTAAAGGATTTTACAGTGGAATACAAACTATATGATCCATCCTTTGAAGAAGACTGAATTTGTGAGTCTAAAAAAATGAAAATTTCTTTTAATATTATAGCGGTAATATTGTTTCTAATATGCCTCTGTGATAAGGGGTTCTGTCAGTATGGACAAAAGATATTACTTACTCAAAATGATACACTTACGTTAAACAGGATTGATTTACTTGCTTATCCGACAATATTTTTGAATGTTATGGTAACAGATAAAGAAGGTAATCCTGTAGAGGGGCTTGGCATTAAAGATTTTACTGTATCTGAAAATGCTATAGAGCAGAAAATAGATTCTGTTATAAGTGCTTCACAGAGAAATGAACCTGTTACCATTATGTTAACCATGGATGTAAGCGGAAGCATGGGTGACGAAATATATCAGGAAGATGGCACAAAGAGAAGGCCTTTAGATGATGCAAAGGAGGGAGCAAAAACTTTTGTTTCTACTTTAAAGGCACACGATAAAGTCATAGTTTCTGTTTTTGCAGACTACTGGCTTGCTGTTAATGAGGTTACCGAAGACAGGGCAACTGTAATTACCTCTATTGACAGATTGACGCCTGAAGGTGGCACTGTTTTATTTCAGGGTGTAACAGAGTCTGTGAAATTACTCCATGATATGGAAGGCAATAAAGCTGTAATTGTTCTTACTGATGGTAAGGATACGGGAAAAAATTTGACTTTACAGGAATGTTTGACTAAAATAACAGGACAGGGGGTACCTGTATTTACAATAGGTCTCGGAACAAATATTGATGAAAAGACCCTGGTGAATATTGCCAGGACAACAGGTGGCAGATATTTCAGAGCTCCTGATTCGTCAAAATTAAAAGAAATTTATGAGCTTATTTCGAAGCAGTTAGAAAAACAATACTGGATTAAATATAGAGTAAAAAAATCACACCCTATAGGTTCAGAGGTGGATGTGACTGTAAGTAATATGTCTCCTGCTATGAGAGGAGTCAGTAATTTAAAATATATAACTCCTGCACAGTTAGTAAACAGGATTGTTGAATTCGGTATCGGACTGGTTGCTATAATTTTATTGACTGTTATGATATTTCATATTTTCTGGAAAGGATGTGGCTTTGATCCTGTTATATCAAGTTATGTAAGTATATTGATTTCATTATGTCTGGCTACAGGTTTATTTGTATTTCTATTTCTTGGAGTTTTTATTTATTATAAAATGACTCTTCAGGTTTTTTTTACACTTGGCATACTTACTGTACTGGGGTTTATATTTATAATATGGAAAATTAAGGATTATGCTTAACAAAACATATATTATTTTGAGGAGGTGATTTCTGGTTTTTTAACCAGAAGGACATGGCCAAAAGAGGAAAATCGAAAAAAGATAAAAAGAAAGAAAAAGATGAACAGGTCGGCGGTGAAAGTCAGGTAGGCGAAGAAGTTCAGGGAGAAGATACTTCTGAAAATACAGAAGCACCTGTAGCGGAAACAGCTGCAGAAGAAGCACCTGTAGCGGAAAAAGCTGCAGAAGGAGCACATGTAGCGGTAACAGCTGGAGAAGAAGCACCTGTGGCGGAAAAAGCTG
>JBEHWP010000121.1:0-11273 GCA_040217665.1 Vulcanimicrobiota bacterium | reverse complement strand
CACTTTCATTTTTCGGTGTTTTAATCTCTTTCTTATAGTCCGCAAAGTCAGGAGGAACCAGTTTTTTCCTGTCAACCTTTCCATTCGGCGTAAGAGGTATTTTATCCATTTTGATAAAATAAGCGGGAACCATATAGTCAGGCAGAGTTTTTCTGAGGAAATCTCTGAGCTGTTCAATATCTATGTCATGGTCTGATACAATATAGGCACAGAGGGTTTTGTCTCCCTTTATAATTTCGTGTGCTATAAGGACAACATCTTTTATTTCGGAATATTCCTTTATTGTATGTTCTATTTCTCCCAGCTCTATGCGGTAGCCGCGGACTTTTACCTGTTCGTCCATTCTTCCCAGGAATTCTATATTTCCATCAGGAAGCCACCTTGAAAGATCTCCTGTGCGGTACATTTTTTCTCCCGGACGGAAGGGATTGTTTACAAATTTTTCTGCTGTCAGGTCAGGTCTTCCGAGATAACCTCTGGAAATACCTGCACCTGATATATGCAGTTCTCCGGGAACTCCCACAGGTGTTAATAATCCGTTTCTGTCAAGTATGTATATATCAGTATTGGCAACAGGTTTTCCTATGGGAATATTGTCGTACATACGTTCTATAGTAAAGGTAGTGGTTATGCCCGTGTATTCTGTAGGGCCGTATCCGTTTACCACTTTATAATCATGTTGTTTAAAGAACCTGACTTTATCTCCCCCTGTATCCAGATATTTAAGAGACGTGTTCTCCTCCAGTTCCATAAACTGTTCCGCAAACTGGGTGGGAAGGAATGTATGGGTAATGTTGTTCTCTTTAAAATACAGGTTTATATCTTTAAGAGAAAGCCTCATTTCGTCAGGAATTATATGAATGGCCGCCCCTGCTATGAGGAATGGGAATATTTCCGATATGCCGGCATCGAAACTGAAGCCTGCATATTTAGTGCCCCTGTCCTGTGAAGAAATAGTAAATACGTCTCTGTAGTAAAGACTCAGGTTTACAAGGGAACTGTGCTCTATCATTACTCCCTTAGGTTTTCCCGTAGTGCCTGACGTATAGATAATATAGGCAAGGTCCGAAGGTTTTCCTCTTTTCACTCCTTCTGTTACAGTTCCCTCCCATAAAGAATCCTCGTCAAGACAGATAATATGACCGCCGAATTTCACCTTTGTCTTCAACTGAGTCTCTGTAAGAAGAACAGAGACTCCGGCATCTTCCATCATAAATTCTATTCTTTCTGAAGGGTACGACGGATCTATGGGAAGGAAAGCACATCCTGATTTAAGTATGCCGAGTATTCCGGGGATCATTTCAAGTTTCTGAGAAATCATTATGGCTACGATTTCATTATCTTTCACTCCTGCAGAGAGTAATTTTTCCGCAAGAATATCTGACTGTCTGTTCAGTTCACTGTAAGTAATTCGTCTATCTTTACAGACAACTGCAATTTTTTCACTATGCTTCAGAGCAGAATCTTCTATGACTTCATGAATTGTTCTGTTCAGATTATAGGGCATTGAAGTTTTGTTGAATTCATGGAGGAGTCTGTGTTTTTCACTTTCAGACAGTATATCCATGTCTTTAAGTCTGCCCTCTTTTTTCCTGCATATATCTCCCAGCAGGTTAATATAATGTTCTGCCATTCTGTCTATAGTTTCAGCCATAAACAGATCATCACGGTATTCAATACTGATATAGAGGTCTTCTTTCTCTTCAACGATGGTCATTGTAAGATCGAATTTCGCCACATCCACTTCCAGAGGATATGGTTCCAGATTAATATCTTCTATTAATTTCTTCTCCTGTTTATTCACAATGTCAAACATTACGTCAAAGAGAGGATTTCTCCCTGCATCTCTCTTTATGCCCAGGTCGTCGATAAGCATATCTAACTGGTAATCCTGGTTGTCATAGGCAGAAAGTATCCTTTCTTCCGTCTCTTTCAGGAAATCTGCAAAGATTTTCTCTTTCACGGGAGAAGTTCTTATAGCCAAGGTATTTACAAACATGCCTATAAGGGAATCTATATCAGGAATATTTCTTCCCGTACCGGGAGTTCCTATGATTATATCTTCCTGGGAAGTATATCTGGACAGGAGGAGAGAAAAACATGCCAGACCTGTCATGAAAAGAGTGGACCCTTTTCTGTTTACCATGGCTTTAAAAGAAGAAGAAATATTCCTGTCTACACTGTACACTCTGTGATGGCCGTGAAAAGACATTTCAGAAGGACGGGGCTTATCGGTTATGAGGTTTAATACCGGTATATCTCCTTCATAAACATCAAGCCAGTATTGTTTCTGTCTGTTTATTTCGCCCGATTTTAAAAGATTTTCATGCCAGAAAGCAAAATCTTTATACTGTATCGTTAAAGGTTGAATATCTTTTCCCTGGTAAAAGCTCATGAGTTCGTTCATAAATACATGGAATGACACTCCGTCAAAGATAATATGATGTATATCCAGCATGAATACATACCGCTTCGGCCCTGTTTTTATAAGAGCAAACCTGAGGAGAGGAACGCGGGACAGGTCAAAAGGACGGATAAATTCTTTCAGTATACCGTCAATGTCTTCTTCTTCTCCTTCCCTGTATATACGTTTTACCCTCACAGTTTCATGGATTTTCTGAACAGGTTCGCCGTCTTTTATATGGAAAGAAGTTCTCAGTGATTCATGACGGGAAACGACTTTATCTATGGCATCACTTAATTTTTTATGGTCGATTGCTCCTTCAATGATAAATACTATGGGAGTATTATAGGTAATGCTTTTTCCTTCCAACTGATCCATAAGGAACATACGTCTCTGTGCGGAAGAAACGGGGTAATATTCCATCTCCGGCGCATGAGAAATGGAGACAACTCTCTTGCTTCCCCTTTCAATGAAGAGAGACATTTCTTTCAGGGTAGAATATTTGAAAATATCTTTAAGACTTATGGTAATATCAAATTCTTTCTGGATTTTGCTCTGAAGGGTCACTGCTTTCAGGGAATGGCCTCCCAGGTCAAAGAAATTATTGTTCATACCTGCCCTGACACCCAGAATTTCTTCCCATATAGCAGAGAGTTTCTTTTCCGCCTCTGTAGAGGGCGGGATAAACTCTTCTTTTATTATAGACTCATCAGGTGCAGGGAGGGATTTTCTGTCAATTTTTCCGTTCGGAGTAAGAGGTATGACATCAATTTTCATAATAAACTGGGGAGTCATATAATCAGGTAAAGTTTCTTTAATGAATGTTTTTATTTTACCTGTTTCATCTTCTTCATTACAGTCCTTACCGGGAACATAATAGGCACAGAGATATTTTCTTCCTGACTCATCATCTCTGTCTATTACCGCAGCGTCTGCAACCCATGGTATCTTTTTCATAGTCTGTTCTATTTCAGAAAGCTCAATTCGAAATCCCCTGATTTTAACCTGTGTATCAATTCGTCCCATATATTCAATATTTCCGTCAGAGAGCCATCTGGCAAGGTCTCCGGTGCGGTACATCTTTTCGCCGGGAACAAATGGATTATCTACATATTTAGACTCAGTAAGATCAGCTCTGTTTAAATAACCTCCTGTCATGCCATGACCTGCCACACAGAGCTCTCCGGGAACACATGGAGGAACGAGTTTCCCGTCTTCTCCCAGAATATAAACTCTTGTGTTACTGATAGGCTTACCTATGGGAATATTTTCATAAGGCCTGTCGACAATAAACCATGAAATACAATCTGTGTATTCCGTGGGGCCGTAGCCGTTTACAAGTGTATAATTCCGTTTCGTGTAAGTTCTGAGTTTTTCTCCTGCAGTATCGAGCCACCGGAGAGATTTATTATCCGTAAGAGCCATAAACTGTTCACACAACTGTGTGGGAAGGAAGCTTACAGTAATATTATTTTTCTCAAAATAGTCATTTAACTGATGGGGAGAGAGACGGATATCACTCTCTATAATATGGAGGGCAGCACCGCTCATAAGGGTGGGGAATATTTCCCACATGGTAACATCAAAGCCGAAGGAGACAAATTTTGTCGTATTATCTTCAGGAGTTAAATGTCTTGTTTCTTTATACCAGAGACAGAAATGGGTAAGTCCCAGATGTTTTGTTATAACTCCTTTCGGATTTCCCGTAGAACCGGACGTATATATGATGGTAACGGCATCTTCCGGCACATTTACGGAAGAAAGATTGCTCCTGTCACCTTCATAGAGTTTTTCATCATCTACGTATAAAACTGTTCCTTCAAAGTCAAGTTTTTCCGCCAGTTCCTGTCTCGTAATGAGTATGGAAGAATCACTGTCTTTAAGCATATATTCTATTCTGGAAGGAGGATATTCGTGATCTACCGGTATATAGACTCCTCCTGCTTTAACAACGGCTATTACGGCTATTACCATTTCCAGAGAACGGTCTATAAAGATACCTGCACTTTTTCCTCTTCCAATACCTTTTTCTCTCAATACACGGGCCAGGGCATTGGCTTTTTCATTTAATTCCCGATAAGAAAGTTTTTCATCTTTATATACAACTGCCGTATTATCTCCGTATTTTTCCGCTCCTTCTTCCAGTAAATCTTTCATCATAAGATTCCTGTCATAGGGCCACTCTGTACGATTAAATCCATAAAGAAGTTCTTCTTTCTCTCTCTGAGGGATAATTTCTGCGTCTTTAATCGATTTTTCCGGGTTTTTCATAATCCACAGGGCTGCTTCATAAATATGAGCAATGAGTCTTTTTATAACACTTTCTTCAAAAGTATCTCCGTCATAAAGGACTCTCATAGAGATTTTTTCCGTCATGCCACAGGAAAGTGTAATACTGTAGTTTGTCCTTTCAAAGGCTCCCAGGTCAACTGGATTAAGTTTTTCATGTGTTCCCTTCACGTCTCTTATGGGATAATTCTGATAAACAAAAATACTGTCAAAGAAAGGAGAATCGGGAGATAAATCTGTAAAAGATTTTATCTCATTTAAAGAGATCATAAAGTGATTGGATGATGTCTGGAAAGACTCATGAGCTTCTGCAAGCTGTGAGATTATATTTATATTTTCATCTATTCTGGTTCTCACAGGTACGGCATTTATAAAGAGTCCCACCATATTTTCCACTCCCCTGAGCTCTGCAGGGCGGCCTGACACAGTTGCTCCGAACAGAACGTCACTGTAACCGCTGTATTTTGAAAGAACTATAGCCCAGGCCATCTGTAACAGGATATTTATAGTAATCTTATGGTCTTTCGCAAACTCCGAAACCTGAGCGGCAAAGCTTTCAGGATAAAAATCTCCTGTTTCTTTTACATTGGGCATATAACCGTGGCTGTCGGATTTTACCGATCTTCTGCCTATATTAAGAGGTGTAGGAACAGAGAAACCTTTTACATATTCCTTCCAGTATTTTTCAGTTTCAGATTTTTTAACATTCCTGAACCATTTGATATATTCTTCATAGGGAGGACTTTCCGGAAGTTCTACCTGTTTATTTTCTATAAAAGCTCTGTAACAGGCGGTTACTTCACCGGTTATAACAGGTAAAGACCATCCGTCCTGAATGATATGATGGGAAGTCCATACGAATATATAATGGTCTGGTTCAAGTTTTATAAGATGAAATCTCATAAGACATGGTTTTGTAAGATCAAAACCGGCATTTCTGTCTGAGAGAAGATATTTTTCCAGTTTTTCCTCTATATTCTGTAAAGAAGTCCAGTCTTCCCTGTGCCACGGTATAGGAACGTCTCTGTAAACAATCTGAGCAGGTTTTTCCATATCGTGCCATACAAAGGCACTTCTTAATATGGTATGACGGGAGATTACTTTTTCCCATGATGCACGCAGTGCGCCTTCATCTATATCTTCTCTGTAATGCCAGTAAATCTGCATGGAATATTCATCGGAACCGGGAGCATAGATGGTATGGAAAAGCATACCTTCCTGAAGAGGAGTAAGGCCGTAAATAGATTCTACGGAAGAAGATTCAGTTATAGTGTCAAGGAATGACTGGGTTACCGCAGCAAGAGGGAAATCAGAAGGCGTAAAGTGTTTTCCTTCTGTTTTCACACAGTGTTCAATGATTTCTTTGAGGCTCTCTATAAAAGAATCTCCAATATGTTTAACTGTTTCTTCTTTCCAGATATTACTGCTGTAAGTAAACATCATGGACAGAATTCCCTTTGAAACAAATCCGTTCATATCCAGAAGATTTATTATACCGTTCTCAGGAGATACGGACGGGCCCACAGATTCTTCTGTTCCGCAGAGCAGCTCTCCGTCAAGAATAGAGGAGTCAATCTGGCCCAGATAATTAAAGCCCACTCTTCTGCATTCCAGTTTCTTTAAATCTTCTTTATCTTCTGAAAGGTATCTTAACACTCCATAGGAAAGCCCTTTATCGGGTACAGAACGAAGTATTTCTTTTACGGATTTTATAATAGTTCCCGGTTCCCTGGAAGAACTCTTCAAACGGACAGGGAATATGGAAGTAAACCATCCTGCAGTGCGGGACAGGTCTACTTCTTCAGTAATTTCTTCTCTTCCATGTCCTTCAAGATTGATAATCACTTCAGGCACATTCAGGGCACGGTTAAATGCCAGAAGAAGAGCAGAAAGCAATATGTCATTGATCTGAGTGTTATAAACAGAAGAAATTTCATTTATTAAAAGATCTGTTTCCTGTACGGGAAGTCTGACTTTATATTCTCTTATATCGGAGAATTTTGACTCTTTATACTCTACAGGAAGTGTTGGAATATCTCTGAGAACATTGAACCAGTAATCCCTGTGAGCTTCTGCATTGTATTTCCTTAAAGCAAAAGACCATTCTCTGTAAGAAGAAGTCTTTGGCGGGAGAGAAGGAGTTTCACTACAGGAAATACTTCTGTATATACTGTGGAAATCTTCTATGATTATTCTCCATGATACCATATCGATACAGAGATGATGCACAGCTATAAATAGTCTGTCTCTGCCGTCACTGTGTCCTTTAAACATAACCGCTCTTACCGTCGGGCCTTCAGTTATATCAAGAGATGATTGAATGGAAGTACATTTTTCTGTAATAAATTCCGACTGAGCAGAAATGGCTGAAAGTTCTGCTGTCTCAACGGGAATATGAGATTTTTCAGGACTTTCGTACCACTGAAGCCATTTCCCCTGTGTACCGGGGCAGGTGTCCTGTTCCTCTTCACCGTCTGTAAACTTAAATCTGAGTCTCAGCCCGTCATGATGGGTCTGAAGAATATTCAGAGTTTTTTCTATAACCTCTGCTGCCACATCCTGTTTCAACGTGAAGAGAAAAGACTGGTTGAAGTAATTTAATTCTGTGAACTCCCGTTCAAAGAACCATTCCTGTACAGGTATTAAAGGCACGTCTCCCGATAGTATATCCTGTTCTCCAGTAACGGCCGATTTTTCTTTAATTTCAGAAGAAAGGGAGGCTATAGTGGGATTACGAAGAATAGTCGATGCCGTAATATGGATTCCTTCATTGTTCGCCCTTGCCGCTATCTGAATACTCATAATCGAGTCTCCGCCGAGGCTGAAGAAATTATCATAAATGCCGACTCTGTCACAGTTAAGGACTTCTTTCCATATGACTGCAAGTATTTCTTCTCTTTCATTCCTGGGGGCCACATAGGTCTCATGAGAAGCAAGATCACTCTGTGACGGCACAGGAAGAGCTTTTCTGTCTATTTTTCCGTGAGATGTTACAGGAATTTCGTCTATCTTCAGGAAACATGACGGTATCATATAATCAGGCAGGAATAGCGAAAGCTCCTTCTGTAAATCAGAAGATTTCAGTTTTATATCTGATATATAATAAGCGCAGAGATATTTATTCCCCTGTTTATCTATCCTGTCAATTACTACTGCATCTTTTACAGGGTCTATCTTCTTCAGAGCTTCTTCTATTTCACCGAGTTCAATACGAAAACCTCTTATCTTTACCTGAGCATCAATACGGCCCAGGAATTCCAGATTACCATCGGGAAGCCATCTTGCCAGGTCTCCTGTACGATACATCCTTTCTCCTGAAATAAATGGATTTTTTACAAATTTTTCTTCTGTCAGTTCTTCTCTATTAAGATATCCCCTTGCAACACCTTCTCCTGACACACACAGTTCTCCCGGTATTCCCGCCGGTGTTATTTTCCCGTATTTATCCAGAATATAAACTTTTGTATTGTAAATCGGTTTACCTATGGGAATATTCTCATAATATTTATCTATAACGAAATCGGAAGTACATACTGTATATTCAGTAGGGCCGTAGCCGTTTACCACAGTATAATTCTGCTTCTTGAAGGTTTTCAGCTTATCTCCTCCAAGTTCTAACCATCTCAGACTCCTGTTATCTGTAAGGAGCATAAACTGTTCTCCGAACTGAGTCGGAAGAATTGCCAGTGTCACATCGTTCCTTTCAAAATATTCATTCAATTTTGAAGGGGAAAGACGGATTTCTTCAGGAATAATATGGATACCTGAACCGGAAATAAGGGCCGGGAATATTTCAGGAATTGAAGCGTCAAAACCGAAAGATACATATTTTGCCATATTATCATGTTCTGAAAAACTATAGGTATTTTTATAATAGCAACATAAATTTACAAGAGAATGGTGTTCTATCATTACACCTTTCGGCTGGCCTGTTGAGCCTGATGTATAAATCATATAGACAAGATCGTGTGATGTATTTATAAATGGTAGATTGTCACTTTCTCCTGTATAAATTGCGGAATCTGTTACATCTACAATTTTCACCGAAGAGTTCAGATTACCTGCAAGAGATGGTTCAGTGATTAACATAATGGAACCGCTGTCAGAGATTATATAATTTATTCTGTCTGACGGATAGTGGGGGTCTATGGGAACAAAGGCCCCCCCTGCTTTGAGAACTGCAAGGATACTTACAATCATATGGCACGAACGATCCAGGAAAATTCCCACTCTGCTGTCACGGGTCACTCCTTCCCGTCTCAGGAAATGAGCCAGTTTATTGGCTTTTTCATTTAATTCGCCATAAGTAAGTTTATCATCTTTATAAACAACGGCTGTTCTTTCAGAGTTTAATGCTACCTGTGACTCTATCAATTCATGGATTGTTTTTTCCTTCGGCACATCATGACAGGTATCATTGAAGGTATTTAAAAGGAGATGTTTCTCTTTTTCAGAAACAATATCTATGTTTTTCAGAAGATCTTCAGGATTTCGAACTATCCATTGCAGACCATGTTCTATATGGCAGGCAAGATTTTCTATTACATCGTCACTGAAAGAATCTCTGTCGTAGGAAATACTTATAGACAGTTCTTTTTCCGCTACAATGACTACATTCATAGGATACGTAGATTTACCATACATTTTTATATTTTTCAAACCAAGCATTTCCTGAGAAAATGGAAAATTCTCAAAAACAAAAATACTGTAAAAGAGTGCTTCTCCGGGAGGAATAGAACTCATGGACTGAAGTTTGCTCAGAGATATATGGCTTAAATTGTTGCCATTCTGTATGATGTCCTGAATATGTTTCAGATTATAAATTGCCGTTTCGTCACGGTTTAAAATTACCCTGAGAGGAATGGTATTGATAAAGAGTCCTATCATCTCTTCAACCCCTGAAAGTGCTGGAGGTCTTCCTGACACGGTGGTGCCGTACAGTATATCTTCAGAACCGCTGTAGCATGACAGTACGGAAGACCACGCCAGTTGAACAAGGGCATTGAGGGTTACCCCGGAAGAACGGGCAAATTTCTGACATTCGGCAAGAAAACTTTCCGGTAATCTGTATGTATATTCTCCTGGATTCTCAACAGCTTTATGTATTTCCAGACGGGATCTGTTTACCATAAGAGGAGTGGGGGCGGAAAAATCTGAAAGAGAATTTTTCCAGTAATCGATAAGTTCTCCATCATCCTGTAAAGAAAGCCATTTTATATACGATTCAAATGATTTCGGACATGGGAAAGACACATGTTCTTTATTAACTATGCTATCATATCTTTTATTCAGTTCCCTGAGGATTAAAGGCATGGACCATCCGTCCAGAATGATATGATGATAACTCCAGAGGAATCTGTAATGGCCGGTGTCCATGATAAAGAGGTACAGTGAGCATACGGGAGGATTTTTAAGATTACAGAGTGAGTGTCTTGTTTTTCCCCTTGTATCTTCTATTATTCTTTCCTGTTCTTCACCGGTTTTTCCTCTTAAATCCACTGTATGCCATGGAAGTGGAACATGTCTGTAAACTATCTGGAACGGCTTATCCCCTTTTTCCCAGACAAAACCTGTTCGGAAAGCACTGTGGGCAGAAAATATACCATTCCATGCATCTTTCAGGGCATCTATATGAAGTTCTCCTTCATAACTCCAGGAAGCCTGAGTACAGTAATGATCGGCATCAGGAGATGACATGGCATGAAAGAGAAAACCTTCCTGAAGAGGTGACAGGCCGTAAATGACTTCAATAGAAGAAGGATCTGTTATACTGTCAAGAAAAGACTGGGGCACCGTGGCAAGGGGAAAGTCGGAGGGAGTAAAATATTTTCTTCCCGGTTTAATACAATGATAGATTATCTCTTTTAAGCTGTCAATGAAATTATGGGCAAACTCTTTAAGATTTTCTTCGGACCGGATATGACCGTTACCTGAAAAAACAGCAGATAAAGTGTTGCCGGAAAGAAAAGATTTAATATCCAGCAGGCTTTTGTTCATCTGAGACAGAGAGAAAGAGTCAAAAAATTCTTCAGTAGAGAGTAATTCATTCTCAGGCAAAACACTCCGGCCGCTGTAATTAAAGGTAAGTAAGGGTAATGAATCTTCTCTGAAATCTTCTTTTATGTCTGAAAAATATTTCAGGAGCTGATAAGAAAGTCCATTGTCAGGTACAGCTCTCAGTGTTTCTTTTACCGATTTTATAACAGTCCCGTAATCTGTCAGGGAAGGACTCTTCAGATGAACAGGGAACACCGTATTAAACCATCCTGCAGTACGGGACACATCTCCGATAAAGGCTTCTCTGCCGTCTCCTTCCACATTTAACACCAGATCCGATACCTGGAAAGAGCGGTTAGAGGCAAGTAAAAGAGCGGAAAGCAAAATATCGGTAACCTTCGTGTTAAAAGCAGAAGGAACAGTTTTTAATAAAAGCTCCGTATCATAACTGTCAAGAGAAATTTTATAGTTTTTCACAGAGGCGGAAGCTGTCAGTGTCTCACCGCAGGAATCAGTTATTTCAAAAAAACTACTCAGTGCCTCATCCATTGAATGTTCTTTAAGAATTTCCAGCCAGTAAGGT
>JBEHWP010000120.1:0-11290 GCA_040217665.1 Vulcanimicrobiota bacterium | reverse complement strand
TTATGAAATACACTATAAAAAATATTGATTTTTTAATCTCTTAACTTTCTACTCACAAAATCCTTTAAATTTTTTCAAAAATACCCTGGTTGCGTATATATTTGAGAATAATTTTAGAGGAGGTTTTATTATGGTAAATGTTTATGTAGATGGGAGTTTTATGCCGGGGAGCAAACAGGGAGCCTACGGGATAGTAATCAAGAAATATGGAGAGATAGTTCAAATAGGTGGAAAACTGGGGGAGATTAAAGACAACAATATAGCAGAATACGGTGCAATCATCAGGGCACTGGAAGAACTTAAAAGAATGGGACTCAGGAATGAAATGATAAAGGTTCATACAGACAGTCAGGTGATTGCCAGACAGCTCTTAAAACACATACCTCCGCCTGTCCAGAAAATACACTGCGAATGGTACAGAGAAGCTGCCAGGCTCTTCAAGGAATTTTCAAAATGTGCCATTCAATTTATCTATTCTTCTACCAATCCTGCTCATGAAATAGCAAGAGAGGCTCTTGATTAATTTAAAATTAAAGGAGGTAACATTATGGCTTCGCAATTTTTCAGGGCTGATTCCAATTTCGGTATTAAGATTCAGAAAAGACTGTCACATTTTAAAGATGGTCTGACTCCTGACCATATAATCTGAGAACTCAGAAAGACAGGCACTCATGTTTATGATGTGAATTCTATAATGCCCATACTGGATGACAGGAAATATTTTGTAAAACTGTCCGGTAATATGTACTGTTTAAAATCTTTAATTAACGCATTTTCAGATGTACAGAAAATAGAGGAACCATTTATTCAAGAACATATTAATGAGGGTGATATACCTTTAATTATAAATCTGCCTCAATGCCTCAGTGATTATATTGTTTTCGATCTGGAAACAACAGGCTTTGATCCGGAAAAAAACAGTATTATACAAATAGCTGCCCTTAAAGTAATACATAATGAACCTTCTGATTTTCTTGACCTTTATGTTAACCCTTATCCTGACGTTCTGTCATCAGAGATTAAAAATATACTCAGCCTGACTGCTGACATAGAAGAACAGATATATGGATCTCCGCCGGTTAAAATTCAATATGACATATTCCGACGTTTCTGTGGAGATTTACCTTTGATAGCACATAACGGGCGGTTTGATTTTTCTTTTCTGAAGGCTGTAGAGCCGAATATCAATAATATCTTGTTCGATACAATGGAACTTGCACTCCTTACTTTACCCGGTATTGAAAGCTATAAACTGGAGGCACTTGTAAAATATTTTAATATAGAAGATTCTGAAATTATGAGTCTGGCAGACAGATTTTCTATAAATGGTTTCTCCGGAGCTTCTTTTCATGACGCCAGAGTAGATGTATTGTATCTTTACATTGTATATGGCAGGCTGTTAAATGAATTTTTATCAGGCAATTCAGGCAGGGTATGGAGCAGATTTTTTAAAGATATAAATTTCATTATTCCTCAAATTGATAACCAGGGTGATATTATAAAAATTCATAGTGCTGAAACGTTAACTGAAGAGCAGACCTTACTCGATTCTTCAGAACAAACCTGTTTTGATTTACTGGATAAATATTTACATGAAAAAAGCTATCAAAAAAGAGAAGGTCAGGTTGAAATGATGAAACTGGTCTTTAAGAGTATTAATGATGGACTTGTTAAAATGATAGAAGCACCTACAGGCACAGGGAAGACTATTGCTTATATAATTCCTTCTGTAATTTTCAGCATGGCTGAAGGGAAAAAAATAGCTATTTCTACAGCAGTTAAAAATCTTCAGGATCAGCTTATGGAAGATCTGGCAGAATTTTCTCTTGCTTCAGGCCTTAATGTAAAATATCAGTTACTCAAGGGAAGAAGCAGTTATATATGTATGAGGAAACTGAGGAATTATGTGTCCATAGTATTAGAAGGACAGGCATCATTACAGGAATTAATCTGTCTTACTTATATTATATCGCTGGTTCATAACACTACAGAAGGAACTCTGGATGAGTTGAATTACTGGATGGAAAGCAGATTTCCCGTATTAAAGGAACTAAAAAAGGAATTTACTTCAGAAGCTTCAAGTTGTGCCGGTAAGGATTGTAACTGTCATCATGAGTGTTTCAGAAAAAGAGCATATGACAGAGCTGCACTCTCTCATATTATTATTATAAATCATTCACTCTGGCTTTCTGAGCCTGAAGATTTGCCGAAATTCGAGACTCTCATTCTGGATGAAGCCCATAACCTGGAAGATGCCGCTACATCTGCTTTTACGGAAGAAGTATCTACTGATACGTGGAATATTTTTTTCGAAACTATAATAAATCCTAAAACAGGCCGCGGGTTTGCTCCGAGATTGATGGCTCTTTCAAAAGACGGAGAACTTCAGAGAACAGTAGGAGCACTGTTTTCTGTCTGTAAGATTTCCAGGGAACTTGTAAGAGATCTGGGAAACCATTTCAGGGATTTTATAAAAAGCTGCAGTTATGTGATTGATGAAAAGTATGGCGCCAGTCTCAGGCTGGAAAGAGAACCTGAGAAAATAGAGCCATTAAAGTGGAAACAGGTTGACGGAGTAAGAAAACAATTTAACTTTTATCTTAAAGAGATGCAGAATATACTGGAAAAACTGAAATCTCTTATTTCTTCATCTGCTGTTCCTCATAAAGATGAATTTTTGCTCAATCTGGCATCTGTTACAGTCATGTTTCTTGAGAATTACACTTTATTTAATGACATATTAAAAGTAAATAATATAAAAAAAATTTACTGGCTGGAAGTAGAAGAACGGGAACATTCTGCTCCTTTCTGGGCACTCAAATGTGCACCTCTGGATGTTTCAGAAATTCTTATGGAAAAATATTCACGTCTTTCTTCCATTATCCTTACTTCTGCTACTCTTTCCATTAAAGGCGGAGATTTCAGTTTTTTTTCTTCAAGACTCGGACTTGATGAAAGACTTGGAGTAAATAATACTCATATAATAAAAGGAGATATAGATTATTCCAGGGCTTTTCTTGCACTTACGTCTTACCTGAATTATATTCCTTCTCCTTCTACTATGGAACGGTTTAAAGAGGAAATGAGCGAAGAACTAAAAAGATTTCTCTCCTTTACCGACGGCAGAGCTCTTGTACTGTTTAATTCCAGAGAAAGAATGGAGTATTCTTATAATTTATGTTCCCCCTGTCTTGAAAAAGCAGGCATATCTGTTTACTGTCAGAAAAATGGTATGTCTAAAAAAGCCATACAGACAGAGTTTTCCCTTAATAAAAGTTCTGTATTAATGGGACTTAAAAGTTTCTGGGAAGGTATAGATGTTCCGGGAGAATCTCTTTCTTTTGTCATAATGGAAAAACTTCCTTTCCCTTTTGTTTTCGATCCTCTTTACAGAGCAAGAAGAGAAGCTTTTGCCAGTAATCCTTCAATAGGCCATGAATTTGAAGATTATATATTTCCTCTTATGGCTATAAGATTTAAACAGGGTTTCGGAAGACTTCTCAGGAGAGAAGATGACAGAGGCGCAGTATTACTCCTTGACAGAAGAATACACAAGAAAAGTTATAAATATGAGCTACTTGCATCTCTTCCCGGTTATACCAGAGATGATGAAGCAGAAAATGACAGAAAATCTCTTTACCTGAAAATAGCCGACTTCCTTCCAGGTCTTATAGACTTGAACAGTAAACATGATTTTCTTGATAATCTTCCTGATGATATACTCATAAATATTCAGAAAAAATTAAATGAACTCGAACTCCCCCGTATAATGTCTCAGGAAGAATATAATGAAAATATCCATAAAATTAAAAGGGCTTTAAAGGACATATTCGGATATGATGATTTCAGGTCTCCCGAACAGGAAGAGATTGTAAAGTCAATTCTTACAGGGAGAGATGTAACAGGCATTTTGAGCACCGGTTCGGGAAAATCGCTCTGTTTTCAACTTCCCGCATTGTTAAGAAAAGGCACTACTATTGTGTTCTCTCCACTCATAGCACTTATGAAAGATCAATTTGAATCCCTCAGGGAAAAGGGTATAGAGCTTATAGATTGTATCTACAGCGGCCAGAAGTCAGAAGAAAGGGAAGAAATATTCAGGAGAATGAAGGAAGGTAAAAGCAGGCTTGTCTATATATCTCCTGAAAGACTCAGAGACGGGCAGTTACTTGAAGCTATAAAACATACCGATATTATCAATGTAATTGTAGATGAAGCTCACTGTATAGATATGTGGGGTACAGGTTTTCGTCCCGATTATCTCTATATAGCAGAAATATTCAGAAAAACCGGTATGAAACCTCCTGTGGCGGCTTTTACTGCAACAGCTACAGAAGAAACAAAACGAAATATAGCCAGAAATCTTGAAATGGAAAATCCTGTTACAGTGCAGGGTACTTTTAACAGACCGGAATTAAATTTTATTGTTTATAACAACAGATCTTTATATAACAGGATTAAACACAGACATGATAAATTCAATGTTCTTATGAAAATACTCAGAACAGCAGATTTTAACAGGGAATCTGTCTTGATATATGTATCAGCTACCGTAGAGGCAGATCAATTGGCCAGAAGGCTAAGAATGACAGGCTTCGATATAAGAAGCTATCATGGCAGAATGAATTCCCGGGAGAGAGATAGTGTGCAGGAAATGTTTATGGACGGACACATAAACATGGTAGTATGTACAAAAGCTTTCGGCATGGGTATAGATAAGAAAGACATAAGATATGTAATACATTACAATGTGCCTGGAGATATAGAATCTTACTTTCAGGAAACAGGCCGTGCAGGCCGTGATGGTAAGGAATCTTACTGTATTCTCCTTTATCATTATTCAGACCTCAGAATACAGAGATTTTTTAATAACAGTGTTATGCCTGATGAAGAGCTTATAAATAATCTATTTCTCTATATAAAAAATACCGGTGATGAAACAGTTTATTTAAATCCCGGTCATATAGTTACATCTCTGGATATAGAGGAAAGTGAATTGAAAGTGGCCCTTCATATACTGGAAGTTCAGGGGTTTATTGTAAGGGATATGGATTTTACAGTGCAGGCTTCACTTATGCTTCTGCACAGTTCTGAGAATATATTAAATTTTTTAAGAGAGCAACATTCTGACGATTTTACCGTTATAAATGAGTGTTTCAGTGTTTTAACTCCTCCTCATTACAGGAAAATAAATGTCACCCTCCCTGACCTGAGTATTTCTATAAACAGAGATGTATTTTCTATTGAACAGGCTTTTATACGTCTGGCACTGGAAGAAAAAATAGTATTCCGGCCATGGGAAAAAGGCATTACAGTAAGACTGACTCAAAATGGTAAAGATGAACCATTTACTTACAGTGATAACGGAGAAAATATTATATATGAGAAAAGACTTGCAAGAAAACTGGATACAATGATTGATTATGCTTCGAAAAACAAAATCTGCCGCAGGAAACATGTTCTCGAGTATTTCGGGGAAGATTACAGGGAACAGAATTGCGGTAAATGTGATGTATGTGCCCCTGAGCAGTCTCTGCCATGGCGTGAAATGACCGGAAGAGATATACCGGAAATATATGACTTTTTCGACCCTGGTTTTACAATTCTTGAATTGTTGAAGTGGAACAGTGAACTCAGGGGAAAACCAATGAGAAATCCTTACGGAAAAAAGACTCTTGTCTATATTCTTACAGGGAATATGTATATGCTTTTATTCAAAGAAGAGGATGAAAAGAAAAAATCATGGAAAAGCAGAGTTTTCAGACAATGTCCTTATTTTGCCATTCTGGATAGAGTTCCGGGAAGAGAAAAGACACTGGAAGGGATTTTTGACAGGCTTTACAAGGAAGATTATATAGAATATGAGGACATAGAGTTTGGAGGAAATGGCAATAAACATAAATATTCTTTCCCTGTTCCTGCAGTGAAAGGATATGAAAGACTTGAAGGGGGAGAACTTTTAGGGTGGTAATGTGTGGTGCATAACGGGTTTACGCATCACCTATTACGCATTACGAAAATTAATGGAGGTGTATAAAATGAACTATAATTTAACATCTGAGCAGGAAACTATTATCAGCCACCCACCTGGCCATCATGCCAGGATCCTTGCCGTTGCAGGTTCAGGTAAAACTACTACCATGGTTCACCGTATCCGTTATCTTGTAGGGGAACTCCATGAAGATCCTGGAGGGATTCGTATTGTAATGTTTAACCGCCTGGCCCGTAAGCAGTTTGAAGAGAAACTTTCAGCTCTTATTCCTGCAAGTCAAATCAAAGTTTATACCTTTCATGCCATTGCTTACAGGTTATGGAAAGATGCTGAAACTCTGGGACTGGTTCCGTCTAAAAGGGATTTATGGATTGAAGAAAGAGAAGAGCTTGCCCGTATCTGTATGCATCGTGTCATAGATAAACTGTTAAGAGAAAGGCTTATCGATAGTGAAGCAGAGCCAGATGAAGCTTTGCAAAACATTGGTCTCTGGAAATCTTCTCTTATTCCTCCTGAAAGAGCAGGCCATAAAACCAATCATAATATGCCTGTTATATATAGATATTTTGAAAAATTTCGTCTTGAAAATAATGCCCTTACTTTTGACGATTTTATACCTGAAGCCATGAATATTATAGAAAATAATCAGTCCTTCCGTAAACGGTGGACAAACAGAATAAAATATCTGATTGTAGATGAATATCAGGATATTAATTACGGACAGGAACAGCTCATACGTATTCTTGCAGGAACGAGGGCAGATGTTATGGTAGTGGGAGATGATGATCAGACTATTTATGAATGGCGTGCTGCAAGGCCTTCTTACATTCTTTCCGGTTTTAAAGAAGATTTCTCCAATAAACCTGTTCTGGACTATACATTATCACGGACTTTCCGCTTTGGCCCTCTTGTGGCACAGAGTGCCTGTAATGTTATCAATTTTAATAATTACCGGGAAAATAAATCACTTATTTCTCATGACAGGCAGGCAAATACAGAAATAACTATTATTTCAACAGATAATACGGATAACATTGCCTCTGCTATGACAGAAGAAGTAAAAAGACTTATGAATGAAGAAGGTGTGAATGCAAAATCTATAGGTATACTCGGGAGAACTTATGTACAGCTGGAAAATTTACAGAGCCATTTTATAAAAGAAAAAATCCCTTTTATTGTTCCTGGTATGGCCCCATTTTTTGAACGTAATGAAAATAAGACTCTTGTAGATTATATTCGCCTGGCTCTGGCATGGAATTATCCTGCAAAATCTATGAAAATACCGGAAGGGAAGAGACGTGGAAAGAATTCTATTTCAGAATGCCCTGAAGCTTTGCGGACAGTACTGGCTGTAGCCAATACACCTTCCAGAAAACTTTCACGGGTTATGGTTCAGAAGGCTGTAGAGAGAGGACACAGGAATAATATGACTTTAGGGGAATCACTGCTTCTGTTAATTGATGAACGAAAGAGTCCTTTTTCTAAAGCCCAGCGTTCATCAATGGAAGAACTTGTGAATTTTCTGCACCGTATTTCCGAGAGAATTGCCTCTGAGCCATCACTTAAAGCAGGAGAAATGATGGAATGGATTTTTGACAGTACAGGTTATGAAAATCACTTTAAAGATTATTATGGTGACGGTATAGTTTCTTACGAAAAACTGGCTTCTGTAAAACATTTTATTTCTTTTGCATCAGACACAGGCAAAACTGTTATTGAATTTATCAAGTATCTCAAAAAACTGGATTCCACAATGGGAGAGCCTGTTGAGAAAATTATTGCCATGACTACTGTTCACAGAACAAAGGGACTTGAATATGATTATGTATTTATCCCTGATTGTATTGAAGGCCATATGCCTGTTCATCTGACAGGCGATACAGCTATTTATGATAAAAACCATACAGTTCCCGACATTCCTCCTTCACCTCTTATGGAAAATGAAAGGCGTCTCTTTTATGTGGCAATTACCAGGGCAAAGAAACATCTTTATATTGGCACAGTTGTCCCCGGTAATGGTAAAGATAATCAGGTGATTTTACCATGCCGTTTTCTTGAAGAAATACAGATTGAGCCTGTCAGGGCTATCTTAAAAGCTTTAGATGGGCTGGATGAGTTTACAGAAGAAAGATTGACAAATTTTAAAGATACTCTATCTCCATGGGCTTCATATTCATATCTTATAAGAGAAATGGCAAAATCCTATATACCTGGATTGAATGGTCAGATGGATAATATTTTTCCACAGCCGGAAAGAGTGTTTAATTACGGGTATAAATATAAAGAACTTAATAGTTTGTACAATTGTTAAGTTTAATCTTTGCTGATATAATATATACAGAGGTGTTGTCAAAATGTCTATCAAAGAAGATTTTCAAATACCAGAAAATTTAAATAATATTTATAAGCTTATGGAGATTTCTCCTGTTGGAATTTTAAGAAGTTATGCGTTAAATCTTATTCACGGTAAAATCAGTAGATATGAAGTAGAAAGCAGATATTTTGAGAAAAAATACAATTGTTCTTTTGATGAGTTTAAAAATAGAATTGAATCTATGGAAGAAGAAGAGAATTTTGAATGGGATGATGATTTTATGGACTGGAAATTTGCTTTTGAAAATCTTCTTTACTGGCAGAAAAAACTTCAGGAACTTGAAATAGAATGATAGAAGTAATTAAAAGATATAAGCATATAATTAAAAACTATCAAATTATTTGCTGGGATAGTGATTTAATTATTCGCTGGGATAATGCATTTCACTGGAAAAATATTGATACCTTTCCTCATCATAAACATCAGAATAATGAAGTTCTCTCTTCAAGAGAATTTAATCTCCAGGACGTTTTACAGTATATTTCAGAGATTTTATAAGTAATTATTCAGTTATTTCAAAGGCATTTTCATTCAACAGGGAAGAAGAATCTGTAAATAAATACGGTATAAGACGGGAAGATATTTTAAATACTATGGAGCAGGCCATCCCTTGCATATATAATTTTATAAGTGATTACAGAAATGATATTAATCATGCCGGGTTCAGGATTACCAGTCACAGCGGAAAAGATTTTTCTATAAATCTCTTAAAAGTGATTAATGAGTTTGAAACTATAGTATATAAATAGTTGATTTTTGTCCTAAAGTAAGCCATGACAATTGATTTTACTATAAAAAGTAAACTTTTTAAACTTTTTATAATATAGAAGGAAAAAACTTTTTCTTTCTAGAATTCTTCTTTTTACTATGAGTTTTTTTAAGGAGAAGCTATGAAAGAGAAAGTTTTTATTTTTACAGTAGGGACATCACTTTGTACCAGCCTTGGTTATAATATAAAAGACAATGATTTTAAAGAAGTATCTGATTTGTGCAAGAAGAAACCATATGAATTTAAAAAACAATTGGAGCCTTATTATGATAAGTTAAACTATTCTTTTAGGTCTGGAATAAAGGATTTAGATATACCTGAAATTATCAGTAAAGCAGAGCAATACTTAAAAATTGAAGATGACACGCTAAATACGCTAGATCCTAAAGTTAATATAGGTAAAAGAGAAAAATTTTTATATGAACCTGTTGATGCAAATAAAGATTCACTTTCTGCAGAAATGAGTACTATATATCTTTATTATAAAGATTATCTGGATAATCCTATTAATAAAGATGTAAAAGAAAAAACTTTTTTTTATTTTTTAGGTTCCGATACTCCTGATGGTTGTTTCTGTACCACAGTTTTAAACAATTATTTCATGACCCCCCTTTATTTAAAAGATTTTCTTGATATTGAGAGTAATAAATTTCAAATAAAAGGTCTGGATTCTAATAATAAAGGAGCTTTTCTTCAGGAGGGAGTTCCCTCTCTTTTTACAAAGATACGTGAATTAATTGAACAACATGAAGATGCAAAGCAAATTTATCTTGTTGTAAGCGGCGGATTTAAAGCAGTCTGTATTTTTGCCACTTTATTTGGAGGTATTTTTCAGAAAACTAAATTATTGTATCTATATGAATTTACTCCTGATTTAATAGAAATGGAGCCTCTGCCAATATATTTTGATATCTTAACATGGAGAGACTATAGAGCTATATTAAAATTAATGGATTTATACGGTGAAGATAATATTCTCAACGATTCTGATATTTTGCCTTTAATAAGTGCTTTACCTGCAAAAATTAGTTCTCTTTTAGATGATTATGATACTAAATCTATTTCTTTAAATCCTATAGGGAAATTTTTAAAAGAAACTTATGATGATCCAAACAAAAGGAAGAAACTAAGCCAGTATGGTGAAGGTTATCAATTACTTGAACTGGTGGATAAACCGGAATATAAAAACTATCTACAGGAGCGTATCAGTACCTGGCAGCAGCTATGGATAGGAGATAGGATTCCTGAAATGGCAGAACATCAGAGAGGACATACTCATAGACTTCAGGAGCTTGCCTATCCAGTGTTAAAAACATTGAAAAATATCCTGAGTGAATATGACATAATAACAATGATCCTTGCCATATGGCTTCATGACCTGGGAAATTCAGGAGATTATTTCAAACTTTATCCTGAATTCTTTGATAAAAATAATATAGAAAAAGATACTTTTTATGTGAAAGGTTTTCCGACTCTTGTGAGGGAATTTCATAATTTTATGAGTTATACCCTTATGGATCCGGCAGGTGAAATGGGTGAGTTCTTATATGGTAAAGAAATTAACATACCACAGGAGTGTATTCATGGGGCCAGGATGATAGGGTTATATCATAGAAAAGCTATGCCTTTCCCCGGTGGTAAAAAAGAATATAAAATTCTTGGACAGGATGACTTGAAAATTACTGGTACACCTGGAGAAACTTTTAATAAAATTGTAAGTAAAGATGTGGCCGGTAAAATAAATATTAATCTTCTTACTGCACTATTCCGCATAATTGATGCTTCTGATACACAGCTTGAAAGATCTGTAGATGACGAATATATAAAAACCAGAACAGAGCTTATTCGTATAGAGAAAAAGACTCTGCTGGAAAAAATCAAATTAATGGATAAATCCTTTAAAGATTTTGATTCTTTAACTAAACTAAAAAAGGATATTTTATTTAATATTGTTTTTAATGAAGCTCATTATATTTTTGATGGAAAAAATGAACTTTATAGATATATAGACAGATATAACTTTATTGGAAATCAACCGGAACATTACAGCAAACATAAACAGCTATCTACCGTTTTAATTTTAAAATCTACAGAATCTGATAAAAATGAGATGGTTTTTAATCATATATCAATATATTCAGATGATAAACCTTCA
>JBEHWP010000119.1:0-11323 GCA_040217665.1 Vulcanimicrobiota bacterium | reverse complement strand
GCCAGAAATCTGCCAACAACGAAATGGTGTCATAAGTGCGGTAATATTGTAGACATCTCCCTCTCAGACAGAATATTCACCTGTAATGTATGTGGTTATAGTGAGGACAGAGACATTAAGTCAGCTAAAACAGTAAAATATATAGGGAAATTAGATTTAAATAAGAAATCAGTACCTGTGGAATACAGGGAATTAACGCCTGTGGAGATTGTGCCTCTACCTGAAGGTTTTCAGCCGAAGGCAAGCACGGTCAATGAAACAGGAACCCTACGAATTTATTTGTAGGTAATTCAGATACTATACTTTTGCAGATTTTAGAAAAAGTCTTAAATTTATTATGTTCTACTTTTAAACTTGAAGTCAATAAAATCAAAGGTTTTATAAAAAAGTGCAAAAGTATAGTTATTAATTAAGTATGAATTTACGGTTTTGGATTTTATAAAATCCTTAAATTCCGTTTTCATATATTACTATTATACGAGGAGGATCTATCATGAAACAAATAATATATATGTTTCTTTTTCTGTTTCTTTTATCAGGATTTTCCCTGGCAGCAGACGTTCCTGATATGTTTCCCTTTCCCACTGAATCCTACAGACTTCCGAACGGTATGGAAGTGGTTTTAATCAAATACGGCTCAGACGGCACTGTAATTGACATGTTAGTCGTTGATACAGGGAGCAGGTATGAGAAAAAACCTGATGAAATAGAATATACACACCTGATGGAACATCTTATGTTCCGTGGTTCAAAAAACTATTCTGTTGAAGATGTAAATAAAATATATACAAAACACGGTGTTTACGACCAGGGTTTTACAGCAAGTGATTTTACCTGTTATTACAGAATATTTCCGAAAGATGCCATGGAAGATCTTACAAAGATTATGGCAGATAAACTGGAAAACCTTTCTTTTACGGAAGATGAATATAAAGCTGAAACAGGAGCAGTATTAGGAGAATACCAGGGACATTATCAGACACCCTGGAGCAGACTCCATCAGAAACTCTATCAGATAGCCTTTACCGTTCATCCCTACAGAGATGTGCCGGAACATCTGGAAGTCCTGAAGAAAATGCCGGAAAATCAGGAAGCTGTGATGAATTTTTACCGTAATTACTATAAACCGAACAACTGCCGCCTTGTCTTAACAGGTGATTTTGACACGGCAAAAGCAAAAGAAATTATAGAAAAATATTACGGTATTCTGAAATCAAGTAATGTTAAACCTGAAATAGAGCAGGAACCTCTTCAGACCGGGGAAATTACAGGTGAGGTAAAATATGATGGGGAAACGTCTCCCTATTTGCTCATAGCCTATAAAATCCCGGGATATGACGTAAATAACAGGGAAATCCCCTCTATAGATCTCATAAAAGAACTGTATTTTACAGATAGTTCTCCCCTTTATAAACGGCTGGTATATGATGAAAAACTTGTTTATTATATCTCTTTTCCGGGATATTATTTCTGCAAAGATCCGTCACTCTTTACTACAACTATGAAATTAAAGAAAGAAGAGGATATGGAGAAAGTCAAAGAAATCTTCTTTGAAGAAATAGATAAAATCCGAAAAAATCTCTGTACCGATGAAGAACTTGATAGAATAAGAGAAAAAAATCGTTATGATATACTTACAGACATGGATTCTCTTGAAAAAACAGGATTTACTTTTATGAATTATTATTTCCAGTCGGGAGATCCTGACGGGGTGAATAAATATTTCAAACTTTACTTCTCCATAACTCCTGAAGACATAAAAAATACGGCAGGAAAATATTTTATTGAAAATAATCGCACTGTTGTAACACTTTACGGAAAGGAAGAACAGAAAAATGAAGAATAAATCCAATTTGTTTGCTGTAATTTTATCTATTATATTGATGAATATAACCTGCTGTTATGCCGCAGATTTCCATAAAGAATCTCCTTATACTCTTATGACAATTGAAAATTCGGATATTGTCTATATAGTAATTTCTTTCAATACAGGCACTGTAAGAGATTCTAAAGGGAAAGAAGGGCTTAATTTTGTAACAACAACGTTGATAGAAGATAATATAAAGAGAAAGCTTAATGAAAAATCTCTCACATCGGGAGCGGAATTTTACGGACAGGTTGATAAAGAAATTACAACATTCTTCTTTAAAGTCCACAGGGATAAATTCGACGAAACATATCCGCTCTTTATAAGTGAAATCATATCGCCAGATATAAATAAAGATTCCTTTGAAAGAGCAATAGAACAGGCACAGAATGTCAGGGAATACCTTATAAATGACTGTGAAGACATGTCTCTTCAGGGTCTGGAAATGTTCTTATACAGGGATCATCCCTATGGAACTGCTGACTCCGGCACACTTTCGTCTCTTAAAAATATTTCTATAGATGATGTAAAAGATTTTCATGCTAAATTTTATAGAAAAGAAAATTTCAGAGCCGCCATAGCTTCAAAAAATTGTAAAGAAATACTGGAGAAAGTAACAGGCGAACTGTCTCAGTTACCTGCCGGAAAACCTGAAGATTTAATTATAAAAAATCCTGAACCCTTTAACAAAAGAGTATTAATCATAAAAAAAGATTCAGGCACCACTGCAATGGCCATGGGATTTCCTGTGGATTTTACCAGAAGTGATGACGATTATTATCCGTTACTGGTGGCAAATTCCCGTTTCGGTTTCCACCGTTACATGCAGGGCTTTCTCTTTATACAGTTACGTTCAATAAGGGGATTTAATTACGGAAATTATTCCTATATAGAAAAATTCATAGAAGGCTCTCAGGATAAAATGCCTCGGACCAGGATAGCGAGACAGAGCCAGTATTTCTATATATGGATAAGAAATCTCTCAGATGAAAACGCCACTTTTGCAGCGAAATTTACAGTAATGAATCTTGATAAAATGATAAAAGAAGGTCTTGATAAAGAAACATTTGAATTGAACAGGGATTTTATAAAGAATAATTCAAAATTGTGGGCTTTCGACCCGTTCCAGAAAATTGGATTCGAAATGGATTCGGATTTCTATAAAACACCTTATTACATTGATTATATAGAGAAAAAGATGGATTCAATGAAAAATGAAGATGTAACTGCTGCTTTACAGAAGCATATGGACGTTAACAATATGAAATTTGTATTTGTAACATCTGATCCTGAAAAGATGAAAAAACGCCTTCTCGGAGAAATTTTATCGAACCCTGTTTATGAAACAAATCTTTCCGAAGAGGATAAACATGTTGACGAAGCAGTGTTACAGTATGATCTCAAATTAAAGGCAGAAGAGATAGAGATTATAAATGCGGAAGAGTTGTTTAAGTGACTGCTCCCACCGCTAAATCCTAACAGATTATAGCGGGGGATTCTAGAGCTTCCATGCTCAAGGACTTCACGGAAGTTTGACAACTTTCGTTAAAAAAATGGGGCTGTCCCAAAAGTCAAAAAACTTTAGGGCAGCCTCTTTACATTTTTGATATAAATGTACTACAATAGAGCTTATGAAACAGCGTAAAAAAGTAGTATTTAAAGAATATGATAAATATCAATTAATGTTGCCAAGTGATCTTGAAGATTTAATACCCGAGCATCATATAGTAAAAGTATTAAATGAAATAATAGAAAGGATGGATATAGAATTTCTAAAAGAAAAATATCCCGGAGGAGGGCGAAGTAGTTATCATCCAGAAATGATGCTGAAGGTATTGTTATATGGATATACTCAGCAGATATATTCATCAAGGAAATTAGCGAAAGCGTTACGAGAAAATGTCCCCTTTATGTGGTTAAGCCGAAACAATCGTCCAGACTTCAGGACATTAAATAGATTTCGTTCAAGCATAATGGGTTTGGAAGAATTAGAAGAAATTTTTACAGAATTATTAGATTTACTCCAGGAAGAAGGTTATATAAAATTAGAGAATTATTTTGTAGATGGAACAAAGATAGAAGGAAATGCAAACAAATACACATTCGTATGGAAAAAATCTACGAAGAAATATAAAGCCATGCTGCGTGAGAAAGTGAAAGCTCTCCTGATAAAGATAGAAGAAGAAAATGTAAAAGAGAATGACGAATATGGAGATAAAGATCTTGAAGAACTTGGAGGAGAAGAAGGTATAAGCTCTGAAAAAATAAAATCAAAAGTGGAAGAAATAGAAAAGAGATTAAAAGATAAAAGAGATGATAAAAAATTAAAGAAGGCGTTAAAAGTTCTAAAAGATGACTATCTTCCCCGTATGGAGAAATACGAAAATCAGGAGAAATTATGTGGTGACCGTAACAGTTACTCAAAAACAGATCCCGATGCGACATTTATGAGAATGAAGGAAGACCACATGAAAAATGGGCAATTAAAGGCTGGATATAATGTTCAAATAGGAACGGAAAATCAATTTATAGTAAACTATAGTATCCATCAACGAGCAGGAGATACATCTTGTTTTATATCTCATTGTGAGGAATTAAAAGAGAAATTAGGAAGGTTACCAGAAAATATAATAGCCGATTCCGGTTATGGCAGTGAGGAAAACTATGACTATCTGGAAAAGAATAATATAGGAACTTATGTTAAATATAATAATTTTCATCTGGAACAAAAAAAGAAATTTAAAGAAGATAGATTTAGAGTTGAAAATCTGTATTACGACAGTAACCTTGACGAGTATATCTGCCCTGGTTTGAGAAGATTAACATTTATAAAAGAATGCAAGAAAAAGACTGAAAATGGTTATAATACAACACGACGTATATATGAATGTAAAAGCTGTGCAGGCTGCTCTTTAAAGGCTTGTTGCACAAAGGCAGCAGGAAACAGGAAAATTCAGATAAGTTTTAAACTAAATGAATATAAGGCAAAAGCAAGGAGTAACCTCTTATCTGAAATAGGTGTTAAACTGAGAGGAAAAAGAGCTATAGAGCCAGAGACTGTTTTCGGAAGACTGAAATGGAACTGGTCTTTTAAAAGATTCCTTTTAAGAGGTCTTGAGAAGGTAAAAATTGAGTGGGGTTTATTGAGTATTGCACATAATATTGTAAAATTAGCTACCATATAGAGGGGATATAGGCCAATAAGGAGAAATATTATTACATTCTTGACTTAGTTTTATACCTTTTTACATAAAAAAAAGGGCTAATCCCAAAATATACTTTTGGGACAGCCCCCAGCCCCTATTCTGCGGTCTTTATGATAAAATAAGTGAAAAGTGAAATACGAAGAATTACATGGATTGAAGGGCTGTTTCATGTGTGATAAAATAAAAAAGGGGTGAATAGAATGTATATAGAGTTTGAAACAAAACCTGAAAATGGCTTCATAAAAATACCTGATGAATATATTAAGATAACCTCAGAAAATTTAAAAGTTATATTGATATGTAATGAACAATCCGATGAAAATGACGATATAGAACAGTTTTTCGGCAAATATTCTGTCAACATGAATTCTTTTACATTTAACAGAGAGGAAGCAAATGCAAGATAGTATATTTTTAGATTCAAATATTTTATTATATGCAATAGGAAATGATAATTATAAAAAAAGTTTATCTATAGAACTTATCAAAAAAACACCTGTCATAACAGTTCAGGTGTTAAATGAAATTTCAAATATTATGATAAGAAAGTTAAAATTATCTTACCAGGATATTCACAGAATTATAGATTTCATTATTCGAAAATGCATCATAAAATCAATAGATATTATTACAATAAGAAAAGCACTGGATATTTCAGAAAAATATAAATATTCTTATTATGATAGTTTAATAATATCCAGTGCACTGGAAAATAACTGTAATATACTCTATACGGAAGATATGCACCATGGCCAGAATATAGAAAATATATTAAAAATTATAAATCCTTTTTTACCGGAATCATAATTTTGTAATAAAAGGCAGTTTGAAAGCTATCTGGAGTTTGGAAATCATCTTGTCTTCTTTTGTGCTCACATCTCCGTCTGCATAGGCTACGGTAAAGAGATCATTATATAAATCCGTGAGAAATTCCTCATCCAGTTCATATTTTTTTATATCTTCTTTTATGGCGTTAAGAGAAACATCTTCTATGGAACGGCAGTATTTCCTTACAGTTTTGCCGGACAGACAGTATCTGGCAAAAATATAATTATTGATTTTTTCCAGTTCCTCAAAATTTTCTCCGTCACTCCTTGCAAGCATAAGGCACGATCTGATTATTACCCTTATTTTTGCAAGCAATTTACCTTTCTCTTCTTTAAATTTTTCAAGTCTTTTTACTTCCTTATCTATTGCTTCCATTACTTCAAGTTTGATCTGAACTTCATTATCGGTCATAGAGAAAACCTCTTTTCTTATAAATTATGGGGGTTGGGTTTCAGGTTTTGGTTTTTTGGGCTGTTAATCTTTTTAACCCAACACCCAACACCCGAAACCCATAACCCTTAAGCCTTAAAAAATCAAAATTCCTGTACTCTAAATTTATAGAAGAAGCGTAACGCGTGACAGGTGGTTTCGTAATGCGTGATGCGTTTTTCCACCGGGTAATGGGCGAACACAGGGGTTCGCCCCTACTGCTCACTTTTCACTTCATACAGCATTTCTTATACTTTTTCCCGCTCCCGCAGGGGCACGGGTCATTACGGCCTGCCTTTTCTTCAGGGATTTTTTTGACATCTAACCCTTCATGGGCTATAGCTATAATCATATCATTATAAAAAATCATGTAATTTTTTTCAAATTCATCTTTATGGCTCTGAATATCATCAGTATATTTTGCAGTGGCCATATATTTTTTCCCTTTTTCAAGAAGAGAAAGTGCTTTTTCATAATTTTCTCTATATTTAGCGTATATATAAGCCAGTATATAATAAGCTTCTATATATTCAGGGTCTATTTTCATAGCCTGACGCAGATAATATTCTGCGTCATCAAATTGCTCTTTATCTACATAAATATTTCCTAAAGATATATAATTATAGATATCAGAAGGATCTGCTTCTATTTCCTCTAAAAAAATATCTTCAAGCTCTTCCATATCCAGCTCATCGTGTTCATGGTCATGTTCTACAAATTTTATGGGACTCTTCTCCATAACTCTTTTCATTTCTTCGTCATTCTTACAACTGTTTATACCGAAGACCGTAAACATAATAGTCATTTTGCCTTCCTCGGTAACTTCGAAAGATGACACCTGATTGCAATTCAGACATGTAATTTCATCTTCTATATGAGGTACAGGCTCTTCATGACAGCATAATTCCACTGTTATATGTTCCACCCTGTAAAAGGATTCATCACCACAGTTTTTACATCTGAGCTCTAAATCAAGATATGGTTTAATGACCTCTTCAATTTTACCTCCGAAGAAAGCCTCTGTATATTTACATTTATCGTCATGTTTTTCATAATAATCCTTTTCCAGTAAATCAAATTCAGAATTCTTAATGCCATATATCTTATTAAGAAGAATATATATATAATCAATAAAATCCTGTCCTTTACCGGCATACGGCATAAGTTTCTCTATAAATTTATCATCAGGATAAACTACCATTACATTCAGAAGTCTTTCTTTATTCCAGGGCCAGAATGAGAGAAAATGCCTGTTTATAAAATCAATGACAGTCTCTTCTTTCATGGTTTCAATCACAGAAAGAGCCATAAACTGTCCGTCTTTATCCATATCTTTAATGCTTTCTTCTATGTAAGGAATAGCTTTCTCTTTATATTTTATAAGTACTTCATGAGCGACATGCATACCATTTGACATTTCTTTTACCAGAAGAGGTAAAAATTCTTCGTAAAGAAGTCTTCCCATAAGGTTTATTGCATTTATATGCCCGTAAGAAGACAGGTTCATATTATCCTGAAGAAATTCTACAACAAAGTCCCTGCCAAGTCCATTTATAAAATCTACTATCTTATCTATATAAGGTAATTCGTCAATATCCGTGTCAGAAGCTATAAGGTCGAATACCTGTTCAATATCAAGGTTCTTAGGATTTACTTCTTTTGTTCTCATAGATGTGATAAAACATCCGAGTATAAAGGAATAAAAAAGATATTCCTGTTCTTCTTCGATAAATCTTTTGCTAATTTCTTCATCACCTAGTAATCTTATCAGTAACTCTCTGACTTTTTCATTATCAATCTTTATGAGATTTTCCATTAAAAAAGACCGGACATTTTTATATTTCTCATCTTTTAATTCTTCAATATATAAATCAAACTGCTCGACAGGTGTATTATCTTTAAAAATCATTGAAATATCATTATATTTCTGTTCCGAATCGCCATCGATATAATCGGTTATAAGTTCAAAATCTTCACGGGATAAAACAAATAATTCGCACATTTCAGCCAGTATATCAGTGTAATCTCTATCCATTTCCTCAAATTTTGTTAACAGACAGTTTTTCAGGAGACTATAGAAATCATGATATTCATATTTCCAGGCAGGTTCGGCTATTCTGGGAAATAACATTGTCTTTTCTACGTCAGGGAGTGTCGATTTAATATAAGAATCAATCATTAATTCACTTATTTTCTTCCCACCCTGTTTGTCCAGAATCTTAATAACTCTGAAAAGACCTGATAACATGAGATTATTTGTATAGACATCACTTTCTTTTTCCAGATATGAAGAAAAAAGTTTTACCGCTTTTTCCTTATCAAGAGAGGCAATGACAGGAGATGCAGCAGACATAACCAGTTCGTCCATAGTTTCCCACTTATCCACAATATAATCAATAGTGGCTGAAAACCTTTCTGCCGGAAGGTGAAAGAAAAGATCCCTTTTTAACATATCATTACATTCAATTAAAATATAAGTGATAATTTCGGGAGTAAAGAATTTTTCTATTTCCATGTAGAGACTATTATTAATATCTTTCGCATATTTGAGTCTTTCCAGAGACCATTCTATAATCATACGATCTTTCATATCTAACGTTGATAAATCTATCATTCTTAATATTTCTCCTTTTTAATTAAAAAAATACATGTATCCTGTTTAAATGGTATTATATCAAATAATTTACATAATATCTTCTTTAATAAAGATAATTTTCTTCCGAGTATATACTGATCCAGCATCCACTGTGATACAACGCTTACCTGAGAAAAAGATACGACTCTGAACTTATAAACATGGAGCATTTCTTCTATTGCCTTTTTAGTAAAATAAGATACATGTCCTGTTATCATACCATCTCCTGTAAGACCGCCGTATCGATTTTTTATAGAACATTCCACCCATACGGGCTGATACCCCAGAAGTAAAAGAAGGGAACAGAGAACACTGTCCAGCCTGGGGATGGTGAGTATTAAATAACCATCATCATTTAAAAGCCTTCTTATTTCTTCCAGAAGAAATTCCGTATCTCTTATATGTTCAAGCACTTCATTACAGCTTATGAGATCAAAGGAAGAGTCTTTAAAAGGTATTTTACAGTTCTGTTCAAGATCAAATTTTATAGTTTTTATTCCTCTCTTCTGTGCTTCTCCCGGATCTATAAGATCTATTCCGAATGTTAAAGGGTTTCCTGTTTCTTTTGAAATAAGATGTGTCAGGAATCCGTCTCTGCATCCTATGTCCAGATATGTTTTCCTCTCTTTTACAGTATGTGCCACTTTAAGTATTTCTTTCAGTCTTCTGTCAAGTAAAAGATTATTACCATCCTGATAATAACCTTTTCCTGTTTCCATAAGAGGATTCCATCTGATAGTTTTTAGAATTTCTTTATTGTCCATATTTTTTAATCGTAACGCGTGATGCGTGATGCGTGATGCGTAATGCACAAGGCCTTACATACCACAAATCTATTATCATCTCAGTATTTTACGAGCATATCTCTTAGAGCATCTTCCAGTGTTTTATGTCTGAATTCATAACCGGAAGCATTCAATTTTACCGGTATAACTCTTGCACCTGATAAAAGCAATTCATCTGCCATTTCCCCGAACATAAGACGGAGAGCAAAAGAAGGAACAGGGAAAAGTGACGGTCTTTTAAGGACTTTACTCAAAATTTTTGTAAATCTTCTGTTTGTCACAGGATCAGGAGAAACTATATTTATAGGACCCGATAAATTGTCATGACGGAGAATATGCAATATTGCTCCAAGGGCATCATCAAGGGAGATACAACTCATATACTGTTCTCCGCTCCCCAGTACACCTCCCAGTCCCATACGAAAAGGGAGAACCATCTTTTTCAATGCTCCCCCCAGAGGGGTAAGTATCATACCAAAACGGAGATTTACTACTCTTATATTTTTTGCCTCTTCCGTTGCCTTTTCCCAGTCATAACAGATACGGGCAAGAAATCCATTACCGGCAGAACTGTCTTCAGAAACTATTTCAGTTCCTCTGTTTCCGTAATATCCTGTAGCAGAAGCACACATGATAAGTTTCGGTGGCGAAGAAAGTTCTGACAGGGTTTTACATAAAAATTCTGTGCCTCTTACACGGCTGTAACGAATCCTTGCTTTTTTCTCTGTAGTCCAACTTCCCTCTGCTATAGATTCACCTGCAAGATGTATTACACAGTCAAAACCTTCAAGTTTTTCTCTTTCTATTTCTTTTTTCTCAAAATTCCAGTAAGTTGCGTCTTTTCTATTCTTTGAACGTACAAGAGCTGTTACACTGTAACCGTCTCTGATGAGTACATGGGTAAGATGTGACCCTATAAGCCCTGTAGACCCGCTTAAAAGTATGTTCATAAAAATACCTCCTTTTGATTATAGCAATTCATAAGGGTTTTTACAAGCTACGACATCTCCGCTGTAAGATTATTCAACGGTTCAGGTCTTGACTATTAAAAATTTTATATTATTATAAATTAAGAGATAAAAATTTTAAAAAGGAGATAACATAATGTACCAAAAAAAATTATATTTATGCTCATTAATTTTACTGCTTGCCATTTATTTTTCAGATAAATGCTTCGGAGACGGGAATAATTTACTCGATCTTACAAAAACCTATCCGGAAGAACAGAAAAGCAGTAGCTATTTACTCTACATAAATGAAAAACCTCTGAAAGTGCCTTATATAGCTATAAAGAACCAGATAGATGATACGGTAGTTCATTATTTTCCCGGAAAACTCCTTGTAACGGCACTGGGAGTGGAATGGAAATATAACAGCGAAAAAAACAGTTTAATTCTCAAAAAAAAGGAATTTCCGAAATCCCGGATGGCTATCGGACTTGATATAAAAACAGGTGAAAAAATAGTCTATTTACCATTCAAAGAAGTACTTTCTTTTCTTAAATTACCTGTAAGAGTACAGGAAAGTGCTACAGGTATATCATGCCATACAAGAACAGACGGATTTATTCCGT
>JBEHWP010000118.1:0-11382 GCA_040217665.1 Vulcanimicrobiota bacterium | reverse complement strand
GCGTAATGCGTGATGCGTGATACGTAATTTTATATAGTAACCGGTCACTGGTCACTGATTGTTTTTTCTCCCTGTAATAATATCCTCTTTACTTACCCATTGAGTCCGTAATTCTCCTGCCAGATAAAGAGAGCCCGTTATACACAAAAGATCTTTTTCTCCTGTTACGGATAGACCGTAGTCCAGTGCATCAAAAGGATCGAGTTTTATTATGGCTTTACCTCCCAGTTCTTTTATGACTGATACAATCTGTCTGGGGCTTAGAGAGACTCTTCCTGCCACTCTCGGTAATGTTGCTATTATCAGATCAGCCAGAGGAACAATATGTTCGAGCATTACTTTTATGTCTTTTCCCTCTATAACACCGAGTATTACTATAAGTTTATCAAAGGAAAAATCATTTTTCAGCGATTTGCTCAGTACTTCCATTTTTGCGGGATTGTGGGCACCGTCTATTATAACGTTCTTACTTATAACTTCAATTCTTCCCGGTATTTTCACTTCTTTCAAGGAATTTCTCAGCACATCTTCATCCAGGTCCAGGCCGTTCATCAGTAATATCTGTTCAACTGCCGCAATGGCAGTTCCTGCATTCTCTATCTGATGTGCACCGGGGAGAGAAATTTCAAGTTCTTTATATTCATTATATCTGCTTTTATAATTAAATATGTTTTTATTAATTATTTCTATATTATAATCTCTGCCTGTTGCTATCACATGAGAATTCTTTTTCAGTGCTTTCTCCTCTATTATTTGTAGCAGTGAAGAATCTCTGCATCCTGTTATACAGATACTTTTAGGGCTTATTATATCTGCTTTATGAGATGCAATGGATGAAAGGGTATCACCCAGGTAATCCATGTGATCAAAAGATATGTTTGTAATAACGGAAACATGGGAAGAGGGGAGTATTTTCGTATAATCATTTTCCCATCCCAGTCCTGTTTCTATTACTGACAGATCAGGTTTTTTTTCCGTAAAATATAACAGTGCCGTAGAGAAAATTGTTTCATGATAGGAAGGAGGGCCGTATATATCGTTTTCATACATATCATCAGTAGCCTCTTTTACTGTTTTCAGATGTCTTACGAAATCTTCAGAGCCTATAAGATGATTGTTCATCTTTATCCTTTCCATGGCAAGGGTAAGGTGAGGTGATGTGTAGAGAGAAACGGTGAGATCCATATGTTTCAGTATTTCATGGGCAATAATAGATACGGAACCTTTGCCGCTTGTGCCTGCAATATGAAGAACCTTCAGATTTTTATAAGGATGGTGAAGCTTTTCCATAAGGGCTTTCATTCTTTTCAGTCCCATTCCATTCAGGATTTCTTCTTTTGAAACCCCTTCATCTGTAAAATATTCCTCATAGGTTTTATCTCCGATATAATCCGGTTTTTTGCCGCATGGTACCTTCTTTACGATAGAAAGATTCAGTAAAGATTCCAAATATCTTTCAGCTTTTAAATAATTTTGTATAACATGTTTCATAAATATTATTCCTTTATATTAATTTATAGTTAATGGATGAGTAGTGAGTAGTAGGCAATGTCCTATTTTTTCATAATGCTCAATGGTTTATGGTTCCACGCATCACGCATTACGCATCACGCATCACGTATTTTACTGTGAATGTTTCAATATATTTCCCCTTTTACCTGCAGACCATCCATTGAAGGTATCTACGAAATAAAAATCACTGCCTGTAAGATAGAGGGAATTCTCTTTTTTCCATGTCAGACCTCCGTCTGTCGTAGAGAGATAGCTTATTCCCAGGCCAAATAATGCATCTTTTCCTATACCCATAATATGTCCGCAGTATTTATCCGTAAATTGAATATTATAAAGACATATAAATCCTTCGCTGTACTGTTTTTTCCAGGTAATGCCTCCGTCAGTCGTATGAAAAACGGCCCATGCCAATCTGCCTGCTTTTTCTGTTTCAAATCCTGTAATCCATCCGTTATTAGAATCAATAAAATCTATGCCTGTTATTACGGCAAGGTTATCTATATTCCGGCCATCCCAGCTTTTACCTCCGTCTTTTGTATGAAGTATTCTTGCAGAGTATTTATTTTTACCGCTTTTCACCTGCAGCGAGAACCATCCCTCCAGAGGAGTTATAAAACTGAGTAAACTGGACGTTCCTGTTGTTCCTGTATCATATTTTCTCCAGATACCATCTGATGTAATATGGAATATACTTCCTGTTTCTCCTGCAGCCCATGCATTGGACAGATCTACCATATCGACTTCTTCAAAATGTTCCGAATTTTTACATTCCTTTTTTTTCCAGGTAATTCCTCCGTCCCTGGTAAGTAATATAAGTCCACGACATTTCTCTTTTTCCCATTCCTTACCTATCGCCCATCCTCTCATAGAATCTGCAAAATAAATGCCTTTCAGATCTGCATTTGTATTGCTTTTTTGTTTTTTCCATGTTTCTCCCGAATCAACAGTCTGCAAAATTATACCGTTCTCTCCTGCAATCCATCCGTTGTTCAGATCCGTAAAATAAATTCTGTTCAGATTTTCTTCTGTTCCGCTTTCCTTCAATGTCCAGTCAGAACTGTATAATCTGGATACATTATATACAGCTATCCCTGTTATAATAAAAAGGAGAAGAAAAAATATAAGAACAGATAAAATAACCTTTCTGGAAGTTAACATATTCCATGTTTTCCTGATAAATCCAGGACTGTTTTTTTGTTTTTCTACTTTTTCCAGTGCTTCCAGCATGGCTTTTGCATTTTTATATCTGAGAGAAATTTTGTTGTTTACAGCTTTCATAACAATATGGTCAAGTGCAGGTGATATGCCTGATATAATATTTTTTATGGGCTCAAGCTTAAAAGGAAGGGGTTTGTCACCTGTGAGGAGATGATGCATTGTAGCTCCCAGTGAATATATATCGGAACGTGGTTCCGGTTCTCCCTGACATTGCTCTTCAGATATATAACCGAGTGTTCCTATGGCAGTTTTCTGTGTATGGCTGTCCTGATTGACTGTTCTTGCTATGCCGAAATCAATAAGCATTGCCCTGCCATCTTTATGAAGCATGATATTTGCCGGTTTCAGATCCCTGTATATTACAGGAGGTGTCTGGTTGTGAAGATAATCAAGGACTTTTAAAATCTGTTTTGACCATTCCATGATTTTATCTTCAGGTAAACCGGGATTTCCTTCTTTATTCAGTATTGTTTCCAGATCTTCTCCGTCTATAAAATTCATTACCAGATAATATCTATTATTGGTGACAAAATAATCATAAACTTTCGGAAGGTTTGCATGATCGAGACCTGCCAGAATCTTGGCTTCTCTGTAGAACCATTCCTTTGCATCTTTCTGTCTCTGAGCGTTCCCGGAAGGAGGAGACAGCTCTTTTATGGCACATATACTGTTTAATGTAATATCCAGACCTTTATATACGGAGCCCATTCCTCCGCTTCTTAAATGTGTGAGGATTTTATATCGGTTTTGAAGTAATGTTTCTTCCATAAGCGGGCCAGGCGGAAATAAATCCTGTAATGGTGCCTGACAATTACTGCAAATTTCAGCACCTTCTTCATTTCCGTTGCCACAATTATTACAGAAGAAAGACACAGACATGGCCTCCCTGTTTGGTTCGTGACGCGTCACGCGTCACGCGTGACGCGAGGCTTCCATTGAATATTTTGAGTGAAAATAAAATTCAGATAATAATTATAACACAGGAATAAAGTAGAATCCAGAAAGATTGTATTTAAAAATTACAGGTAATTTTATATATCAGGTTCCGGGGTCTTAATCTCCTTAACCAGACACCAGACACATGAAACCACCCGTTACGGGTCACGCTAAAAAATTTCTTCATCTGTAAGATAACATGCAGGATCTTCCTGCCAGGGATCTCCGTAAAATACATCGGCTCTTACTCTCATTGAGCCTCCGCATATGTCCAGCCATTTACATCGGGAACACCGGCCTTTAATCAATGTTTTTCTGTCTTTGAGCCCTGCCATTAGAGGGTCAGATGTGTCTGTCCATATTGTGCTGAAAGGTCTCTTTTTTATATTCCCCGGGGTGTAATGCATCCAGAATTGATCGGCATGAACTTCTCCATTGAAATCTATACAGGCAATTCCAACTCCGGAACTGTACATGCCTCCTCTGTTCCAGGAAAGAAGTTTTAATGTTTCATCGGCTCTTTCCCTGAGACCTTTTTCTAAAAGTTTCAGATAGACATATATACCGTCTGCATGATTTGCTACTGTAAGGATATCCTTTGTAAGTCCTCTTTTATGAAAATCTTCTGTTCTCTTTATAATAATATCCAGAGCATTTCTAGTTTCTTCGTGAGAAAGATCATCTCCTGAAATCTTGCGTCCCCGCCCGGAATAGGCAAGGTGATAAAAACATGCCCTCTCTATATCTTCTTCTTCTATAAAATTAAAAATGTTTTCCAGTTCTTTATAGTTATGCCGTGTAAGGGTAAGACGAAGCCCTACTTTTTGACCTGCAGACCGGCAGTTTTTGAAACCGTTAACTGCTTCTTTGAAGGCACCTTTAGAACCGCGAAACCTGTCATTTACTTCTCCTATGCCGTCAAGGCTTATTCCTACATAGGTAAAGCCGGATTCTTTTATTTTCTTTGCCATATCTTCTGTTATAAGCGTTCCATTTGTTGAAAGAGTTGCTCTGAGACCCAGTGAATCGGCATAATCTACCAGCTCAAACAAATCATGTCTCATAAGAGGTTCTCCACCTGAAAACAATATGGCAGGAATATTAAAATCTGCCAGGTCTTTTAATAGAACTTTTCCTTCTTCTGTAGTAAGTTCACCTGTATATACTTTATTCCGGGAATCTGTATAACAGTGAATACATCTCAGGTTACATGTTCTGGTAATATTCCATACTGTAACCGGTCTTCTTTCAGAAGCATGTGCCGGTATGGTTTCACTTACAGTGGAAGATTGGCCATGAAAATGTTGACCGTATCTTATCCTGTCTCCGCTGCTTTTTTCTCCGCAGTATAATTTACTTATATTAATCATTTTTTTACCTTTCATACTGGTAACAATAATTATAGTGAAAAGTAAGTAATGTCCTGTTCTTTTCACTATTCACTTTTCACGCACTATATAATACTTCTTTTTTTATCTTTTTCTCCCTTTAATATTATTGTAAAAAATATGGTATAATTATTTAAAATTCACTTTTAAAGGAGGTAATCTTTATGGAACAGAAAAAAACACCTGCCTTTTTAAATTTTATAGATTTAAAAACCACTGGTATCCTCTTTCTTATGTTTCTCATTGCTTTTATATTCTGGGACACACCTTTAATATATCCCATAAAACTATTTGTTGTCATACTTCATGAAGTCAGTCATGGCCTTATGGCAGTAATCACAGGGGGACAGATAGAAAGAATTGAAATAGACTATCGTGTGGGAGGAGTCTGTTATTTCAGAGGAGGAAATCTTTTTCTTACTGCCAGTGCCGGTTATCTCGGTAGCATATTCTGGGGTGGTTTGATCCTTATTCTTGCTGCAAAGACTAAATATGATAATATTATGGGAATGATTATAGGTGCTTTTCTGGTAATCCTTTCTATTTTCTATGTAAGAAATATGTTCGGATTCTTTTTTACTCTCCTCTTCGGTATAAGCCTTATTATTATTTCTTATAAGGCCAGTAATTATGTACTGGATTTTGTTATGAAATTTCTCGGCATGACAAGCTGTCTTTATGCCATAATAGATATAAAGGAAGATCTTATAAGCAGAACCAACATAGGAAGTGATGCAGATTATATAGCACAGTCTCTCGGATGGCAGAAACTGTCTGTTCCCATAGGGATTATCTGGATATTTATAGCATTTATTTCTTTCTGTATATTTCTTTTTATAGCAGGTAAGAATGATGAAAAGAAGAGAAAACAGTGAAAAGTGAAAAGAATAGGACATTATTCACTCTTCACTCTTTTTTATATAAACTATAAATTTTATTTAACATATTTTTAACATGTTTTTATTGAATTTATTTTTCTCCGGTAATATAATATATGTGTCTGTTTGACAGAAAATTTTTGCAGGGAGGTTCCTCATTATGTCTTCTATAGATAGATTAAATCTTACGTCTGCCGGTACTTCATATCAACAGGTGAAATCCGGAAAATCTTCTGGATGTGATTTAACGGGTCAGATGAAAGATGGTTTTACAAGATCGGAAAATATTTCAAGTCCTGAAATATCAATGAAAAGTGCCGTTGAGAGTCTCAGAAAAAAGGAACAGGCAGATCCTTTCAAAGATGCAAGAGATGTTCATGAAAAACTTAAAACCCTGAAAGGCCCCGAAAGGGAAGCATTCATAAAAGAATTCAGAGAGAAAAATGCAGGTAAAATATTTGCGGCAGTCCACTGGCATGATCATCAGCCTGTTTACCGTCCCGGTGTTCATCCCACAGATACTCCTGAATATATGCAGGTCGTTATGGCAGGTGGAGATGCGGATAACAGAAGAATCGTATATAAAGACGGCGAAGCTTTCCCCATAGATGAGATGAAAAACAAACCGGAATTTCCATCTTTTGGCACTCAGGTTTCTTTTTCCGGTTCCCTTATGGAAAATATGGATAAAACAGCGGAAAAAGGTATGTGGCCCGGTAAAAACTGGGGAGATCACTATAAAAATTTAAGGAATGAAACAGATACCGGTCTTGGCAATGAAAGACTTGATTTTGTCAATTTCGGTTATCATCATCCCCTTATGGGTCTTATTGCTACAGGACAGGATGATAAGGGCATAAATCTTGATAAGGATATTCTCTTACAGATTCAGATGCATCAGCTTGCTGTGTTAGAACATTTCGGAGGCCCTGTTTCTAAAGGCTTTTTCCCGCCTGAAATGGCTTTCTCCGAAAGAATGATACCTGCTCTGAATAAAGCCGGTATAAAATGGACAGAAGTGGATAATATTCATTTTGACAGGGCAAATGCAGATTATAACAATCCTGCCGACGGCCTTGCACCTCCCAATAAAGGTGATAAGAGAAATCCCGGAACACACAGTTATGAAACACTTCCAAATGATCTTGCCAAAAAACATCTTGTATCACCTGATGCATTGAGACCTCATTATACAAAACATATAGATCCTGCTACGGGAAATGAAGAACTTATGGTAGTAGTTCCCGAAGAAAGATCACTGTCTTCTTACATACAAAAAGATCGTGACGGAGGAAAGATCCAGGAAATAATAAATAAGTTTGACCAGTATAATACTGACCCCGCTCATCCTCTCCTTGTACTTCTTGCTTCAGACGGTGATAATAACGGCTCAAACAGCGGAGAATTTCACAGAAATGTTCCCATAGATATTGCAACCAGATATCCCGGTAAAGTTGTTCTTACAACTATAGAGGATTACCTGGAAATATATCCTCCTGAAGCACCGAAACTTGTAAGTGATAAAGATGGTGTTAAAAAATACGAAGGAGGAGATGTTATACATGTAGAAGACGGTTCCTGGTGGGGTGCCAATCTGGGCGATCCGCAGTTTTCCAAATGGATAGATCCTCCTCAGTATGCTACAACCTATTATTCACCGAAGAATAACTCATGGGCTTCTATTATGGCAGCAAAGAATGCAGTTCTTACTGCAGACAGTCTCCAGCCGGCAGGTAATACACAGGAAAGTATTAAAAATATTACTACCGGTAATGGAAACGATACGGAAAAAGCGTGGCATAATCTTACTATATCAGAAACTTCCTGCTATGAATACTGGGGACCTGACAATCAGCTCTCTTATTCTTCAGTCGATGCGGCAAATAAAGCTCTGGAACATGCAAAGAAGGTGATAGATGCCCACGGGGGAGAAGATAAAATAGGCCCTACTGTATTTCAGCCAATGCATTATCCATATAATCCGAAAGGTAATGTAAATCTTCTTACCTATGTTTATGACATAAATGACGTAAAATCTGTAAAAGTAAAATATCGTTATGATGACAGCGGAAGTGTGGATACTCCGAAAGACAGTATATTCCAAGGTGAAGGAGTGAAACCGTTCAATGAAGAGATTTCTATGGAAAAGAAAGAATTCCCTGAGCTTGCAAACAAACCTCCTGTATTTATTCCGTCAAAAGCAAGATCTGACATATATCAGGTAAATTTCGAACCCACTATCCCGGAAGGTAAAGAGGGATCACTTATACAGTATTATGTGGAAGCAGAAGACGGTAAAGGAAATGTCACAAAATCCCCCATTCAACATGTATATGTAGGAAGCCCGACTTCTTCCAATCCTGCTGATGTTACCAATGAAGAACTTCATGCTCAGTTGAAATCAGGCGATCCTGCCACTATGGCAAATGCTCTGGCTTTTATATTCACTACAGGAAGAAATGACGTAAATATCTTTAATCATGCCTTTTTCCGTATTGAAAACGGAGATAATAAACTCATGACAAATCTCGAAAATCTGGCTATAAAACAGAAAATAAAACTTTCTGAAGAGCCGAAATTCAGAGATGAATATATCAATCGTCTGGATAAACACCTTGTGAAAGAAGAGAATGTGGCTAAATTAAAAGCACAGCCTCATCTTTCCTATTATATGTCTCATCCTCTGGCAAATCAGGCGTCTGATCCCAGAGTGGCAAGAATTTTAGCGAAACTGTCATAATCTATAGAGGGGGAACCCCCTCTATAGTACTATGAAAAGCACATGAAAATCTCTATAAAGAAAATCCGATTATATAAGGAAAAGTCTGAAATAGAAAGGTTTACTGAAGTGAGCGTAAATAATACATATCTGCTCTCGTGACGCGTAACGCGTAATGAATGGAATTTTATTAATAGTCTCTTTCCTCGTCACGATTTAATATATTTGAGACAGTTATTTAGTTGTCATTCCTTATTATATGCTTATGCTCAGGTCAGTAATTTTATATAGATAATGAAAACAGGTGTATTGAACCACCCTGGTCATAAATTAATAGATGAAATCAATTGGATTTCGGGAAATGGCTTTGATTTTATAGATCTTACCATAGAACCTCCCGGCGCCTATGATTTTAATGTGAAAGAAGTTAAGTCATTACTGGAAAATTTCAATCTTGAAGCAGTAGGCCATACAAATCCCTTTCTGCCATTTATTTTTCCTGTAAAATCAATAAGAAAAGCCTGTATGGATGAATTTAAGACTTATATAGATATATTCAATCAGCTCGGTATAAAACTTATGAATATTCACCCTTCTTATAATGCTCCTCAGATGACTGATGAAGACAAAATAAAAGAAAATATAGAATTTTTCAGACATATTAATGAATTATGTAAGTCCTTCAATATGACTCTTATGGTTGAGAATTTTATAAAGCCTTTTGACAGTCCGGAAGTATTTGAAAGAATTTGCTCGGAAATTCCCGGTATAAGAATTCATCTTGATGTAGGACATGCTAATATCTGTCAGGAAAAAAATCTTACAAAAGGTTTTTTCAATAAACTGAGTGATAAAATAGTTCATCTCCATTTTTCTGATAATAAAGGCTTACATGATGATCACCTGCCTTTAGGCTGTGGTAACATAGACTGGAAAAACATCATAAAATTAATAAAGAAATCCGGTTATGACGGAACAATAACACTTGAAATATTTTCTCCCCACAGGGATTACCTGCTACTCAGCAGAGATAAACTGAAAAAATGGTGGTAATGATTTTTTCTACAATGAGAAATATGCGATTTATAAAACCGTTATACAATAGTGTTTTTTACGTCATGTACTTTTCACTCTGAATATTCTGTGATAGTTTTTTTTCATTCTATATGGAATCATAACATTTATCTAAATAATTTAAATGTATAGGAATTTTCATTCCGGTTAAACTATTATATGGTTGAGAGTTGAGAGTTGAGAGTTTATGGTTGATCAACTCTCAACCTTCAACCCTCAACTTTAAACAACTCGCCCGCAGGGCGTTAAGTTCTGAAATTTATGTTATAATTTGATTGAATGAATTAATGACATTTCAGGCAGGTGAAATAAATCATGGGCAGCCTTATAGTCCTCGCTCTTTTTATTATAAGCGTGTGGGCATATATTAAAATAATGAGAGCCAGGGAAGAGAAGGAAGATTATACTCCTGTAGAAAGTAATGATGACAATGCTCCCGATTTCAGTCCTTACCTTGCAGAAAGACTCGGTATAGAACAGGAAGAAGAAGAAGAAGAAGAGAGAAGTTATGACGGAATTATAGAATATTGACAGGGATTGTGGGGGATTTTGTGGATTAAGAGGATTGGTGATTTGACTCCCAATTTTGATTAACTCTATTAATACTCACTATTTGTTACCATCCTGTTACTTCCCTTTTATCTCTTTTAATTTTATATTATTCCTGTACATGGCATAAGTTTTGCTATATCATATAGATGGATGCAGGAAAAAGAACTTGAATGTTGAACATTTCCTGTATCCATCCTTGCAGGAAGTGAGTAAGGATGATTGCTATTGTTAAAAGCGGGGTTTTACAGGGAGTAGACGCATTTATGGTAGATGTAGAAGTCGATATAAGTCACGGTTTACCGGCCTTTAATATAGTAGGCCTGCCGGATGTGGCTGTAAAAGAAGCAAAAGAACGGGTCAGGGCGGCAGTAAATAACTCTGATTTCAAATTTCCGTCTAAAAGACTGACAATAAATCTTGCACCGGCTGATATAAGGAAAGAGGGGCCTTCTTTTGACCTGCCAATAGCTATGGCAACTCTGTCTGCTCTTGGCTCTGTGGACAGTAAAAAACTCGAAGATTTTGTTATAACAGGCGAATTATCTCTTGACGGAGCTATAAGACCTGTCAATGGAATTCTTTCAATTGCTGTTATGGCGAAAAAATGCGGTAAGACTAAAGTAATGGTTCCTTTTGAAAATGCCCACGAAGCATTGCTTGTAGACGGATTGAAGGTAATAGCCCCTTCAACTCTTAAAGAAGCAGTAGATATGATAAATTCTGGGAATGGTGAATATCATATAATTTCTGAAAAGAAAGATATTCGATCTGATTCTAACCCTGATTTTTCCGAAGTGAGGGGGCAGGAACATGTCAAACGTGCTCTTTTAATAGCAGCTTCAGGAGGGCATAATGTTCTTATGATAGGCCCTCCGGGAAGCGGTAAAACTATGCTTGCAAGAAGAATTCCATCCATATTACCGCCTATGAGTCTTGATGAAGCTATGGAAGTAACAAAAATATACAGTGTATCAGGATTATTAAATAAGAAAGATGCTTTAATAAGAGAAAGACCGTTCAGGTCACCCCATCATACTATAAGCACTGCAGGTCTTATAGGCGGTGGCAGTTATCCCAGACCTGGAGAAGTAAGTCTTGCCCATCG